>CASEDN010000042.1 GCA_949286645.1 uncultured bacterium | reverse complement strand
GTAATAGATGCTAATGGTATTGAAATACTTGATGATAAACAAGCTTTTGGTAAAACTCATTATGATTCTCTTGATAAGCTTTCAAAAATGATAAATATATCTTTTACAACTAGAAATAGAGAAACAATGGCATTACAATTAGCGGAAGAAAGAAATTTGACAACTATTTTCAATGTTAAAGTAGGTTATCTTTTCGTTTTACCAGAAAATTGTAGTGAGCCTTTGATTAATTATTTAGAAGAACAATTACCACTATATCAAGAAGAAGAGAAAAAAGGAAAAATAATTGAAGCAAGGCTTTTCTCTAAAGAACCAGTTTATTATAATCATAACCATTATCGTGATTTAATTATAGAAGAAAAGATAGATATATTAGAAGGTAAGAAGAAAAGATAGATATATTAGAAGGTAAGAAGAAAGGAAAGGGATTAGTTACAGATTTATTAAAAGAAGAGGTTGCAAGACAAAAAGAGAAGATCGCAGAATCTAAAAAGAAATAACGAAAGAAAATAATATAATATCTTGTAAAAAACGATTAAGACTTGTATTTTGTTGAAAATAAGAGAGTTAAAAACAGGTTTAGTTATTGTTTAATAAAATATTAACAGATTAGAATTAAATAACACATAGCAAGTTTCTATGTGTTATTTGTGTTATTTAAAATATAAGAGTTTTTAATATTCTTTGGGTATTTCTAAAATTATACTTTGCCACCTCTTTTAATTTTTCTTCTCCATATTTATTAACTAATTCTTCTCCAACTTTATCAACTTCACTTCCTGCTCCTTTAGAAAGAGGAAGTCCTACTTCATCACATAACTTATCAAACTCTTTTAAGAAAATATATCTACTAATAATAGAAGCTGCACCAACTGCTAGATTCTTATCTTCAGCTTTTTGAACGAAAGTAATGCCTCTTTGAATATTAGGAACATCTTTAATATAATCATAGTATCTAGCTTCTCTTGCAAATTCGTCTACAATAATATAATCAACATTAGGTTTTAATTCTGTCATTATCTGATATAGTGCTTTATTGTGCATAATTGCTTTAATCTTATTCATATTGATATCCTTACTATACTTTTCATTATATTCTTTATTAGTTAAAATAATTGATCTATAAGGGATCTTCTTAATAATTTCTGGAGTTACTTTTAAGATAAAATCATCAGTTACTTTTTTAGAATCTCTTATACCTAAATCTTCTAAATACTTTACATTCTCTTTACTTACATAAGTAGCAGTTACAACAATAGGACCAAAGTAGTCTCCTGTTCCTACTTCATCACTACCAACTGATGAACAGTTATGATATATAGAATCCTTTTCTTTCTGTTTTTCTTTTTCTTCCTTAGTGTCAGATAAAAATGTTCCCCACATCGCTGCATCTACGTCAGCACTTGTTCCTTGAAACATTACTTTACCAGATTCATACATCGTAATTACTGTATCTTCATCTTTCGCTTGAAATACAACATAAGGAATTTTTTTATCACGTATTTTATCCTTGTAATATTCAATCATTTTTTGTTTTACTTCATCATTTACTTTAATAACAACGTTCATACTTTACACCTCTTATAAAATATTATAGCATAGTTTTAAAATATAGTTTATAATAATTATAGAAGGAGTGTGGTTTGATGAGCCCAAATATATTTAGTGTTGTTATTGTATTACTTATTCTATTATGTGGAGTTCTAGGTAGTAAGCGTGGTATCCTTAAAGAACTTGTTATAATCGTAGGAACAATAGTTGTTTTTGCTATTGCTTTTATCTTAAAAGACTTTTTAGCAGGTTTCTTCTGTACATATTTACCATTCTTTAACTTTAGAATACCTTTAGGTAATTTAATTAGTTTAAATATTATATTCTATCAATTAATAGCATTTCTTTTGATAGTTATAGTATTAAGATTAATATTGCAAATACTAATAGATGTGACAGGTATATTTAGTAAGATTATTAATGCCACAATAATACTTGCTCTACCTAACAAATTATTAGGATTTGTGGTAGGACTGTTAGAAGGTTATATCTTAATGTTTATCATTCTTAATGTCATTGCAATACCTATGAGTGGAAGTGAGTTATTTATGTCTTCAGGTGTAAGGCAGTTTATTGTTAATGATACACCAGTACTTAAAGACTGTTTAGGTGGACTAAATTATGCTATTGAAGATGTACTTAGTTTATCTAGTCAAGATGATAGAAATACTAATGATTTAAAAGTTATTGATATTATGTTAAAATATAATACAGTATCAGTTGAGTTTATGGATAATGTTAAAGAAACAGGTAAACTTGATGATATTTCAGGCCTTGATGGCGTAATAGATAAATATAGATAGGAGGAAATATGAATTATTTAGAAAATGTTCAGGATTTTGAAAATTTAATTAAAGAAGGAGATGTCTTAGTAGATTTCTTTGCTACTTGGTGTGGACCATGTAAAATGTTAAGCCCAGTATTAGAAGAAATAGCTGAGAAATTTCCAAGAATTAAAGTAGTTAAAGTAGATATAGACCAGTTTGACGACTTAACAAGAGCTCATGGTATTATGAGTGTACCTACTATAGAAGTATATAGAAATGGTACTTTAGTAAAAAAAGAAGTAGGTTACCATAATCTAGATGAAATAGTATCTTGGTTACCAAGGGACTAGTAAAAACTAGTCTTTTTTCTTGGTTGCAACTGAAAATTTACATAAATTAACTAAAAATTGGTAGGACGCAACCAAGTTTTTTGATAAATTCTAAACAGAGGTGAGAAATATGTTTTTTGCTAGTAATTTGCAAAAGTTAAGAAAAAGAGAAAATATGTCTCAAGAAGCATTAGCTGAAAAATTAGATGTTACAAGACAATCTGTATCTAAATGGGAAAGTGGGGCAAGTTATCCAGAGATGGATAAATTGATTTCCATTTGTAAGATATTTAATGTAGATATGGATACCTTAGTAAATGGAGATGTTTTAGATGAGAAAAAACAAGATAAAGAGACTACTATTAATACTAAAGATT
>CASEDN010000041.1 GCA_949286645.1 uncultured bacterium | reverse complement strand
TTACCAGATAATGTTGATATAACATTAGTTGGACAAAAAAGACATATATTTTTAGCTAAACAATATCCAAGTAGTGGTGTTACAGTTGATTTAACTGGACTTAAACCTGGACAACATAAGGTTACTTTAAAATATACACAACAGTTAAAGTCAATTGATTATAGACTTGATCCATCTACAGTAACTGTTACTATATATGATAAAGTTAGTGCGTCTAAATCACTTACTTATGATATATTACATCAAGATAATTTAGATACTAAATTAAATATAGATAGTGTAGAACTTGATAGAAGTGAAGTAATAGTTAAAGGTGCTGAATATAAACTTGATGAAGTTGCAACTGTTAGAGCTTTAGTAGATGTAGATAATTTCCCTACTCAAGAAGCAGGAGAGATGACTCTTGAAAATGTTCCTTTAGTAGCTTATGATGCTGATGGTAAGACGGTAGATGTTGAAATAGTTCCTAAGAGTGTAACTGCTAAAGTAACTATATCATCACCTTCAAAAGAAGTTCCTATTGAAATAGTTCCTAAAGGAGATCTTGCTTTTGGTAAAGCGATTAGATCACTTAGTAGTAATATAGATAGTGTTACAGTTTATGGTAGTGAGGAAGCTTTAGATAAGTTAGATTCTTTAGAAGTTGAAGTTGATGTTACAGGACTTGATGATGATAAAGAATATACTGTTACATTGAAACGTCCTAATGGTATTACAGAGATAAGTGAGAAGACTGTTACAGTTAATGTAACACTAGATGATTCTACAACAAGAGAGATAGAAAATGTTTCTATTGCAACTGAGAACTTGGATACATCTAAATATAGAGTTCAGGCATTATCAGAAGAAGATAGTAGAGTTACAGTTGTTGTTACTGGTAGTAAATCTATTATTGATAGTATAGATTCATCTACTATATATGCCTATGTTGATTTAGATGGCTTAGGTGTAGGAGAACATGAAGTAGAAGTTAAAGTTAGAGGAGACGATGTAAAACTTAATTACACACCTAAGACTAAGAAAGTTAAAGTTAGAATAACTGCTAATAATTAAAAGAGACTCATTTATTTGAATCTCTTTTTTTAATCATGATGGTCTAAATGGTCAAATAGAATACTTATGTCAATTAGACCTGCTATACCTATTATAATATAAACTAGTCTTGCTAGTAGTTCATCGCTACCTCCAAATAGAGATGCAACTAAATCTACTTGAAATAAACCTACTAATGCCCAGTTTAATGCTCCTATTATAATAAGTACTAAGCATATCTTTTTTAATGTTTCCATAATTCCTCCTCTTTTTATTTATTACATTCATATAGTGGACTAAATACCTTTGTTTTATTCATGAATATTAATTTATTTTTTTTAATATAATTAATTAGAGAAAGACAGAGGTGATATATTTTGAAAAAATTAGGCTTAATTATGTTAATCTTAGTTTGTTTTTTAGTTACTGGATGTGGTAGGAATAGTGAAAACGATATTTTAAATGATTTAGATAAAAAAGTTAATAATTCTAAAGGTTATGTTATGACAGCAACTTTAGAGGTTCTAAATAATGATGATATATATAACTATGAAGTTGAAACTGCTTATAAAAAGGATAATTATTATAAAATAACACTTACTAATACTTCTAATAATCATGAACAAATTATTTTAAAGAATGATGATGGAGTTTATGTTTTAACACCTAGTTTAAATAAAAGTTTTAAATTTCAAAGTGATTGGCCTTATAATAACTCACAGGTTTATTTGTTACAATCTATAATAAATGATTTAGAGAATGATGACAAAAGAGAGTTTAAAGAAGATGATAAAAATTATGTTTTTACTAGTAATGTAAATTATCCTAATAATAGAAATTTAACTAGTCAAAAAGTTACTTTTGATAATAATTTAAACTTAACTGAAGCGATAGTTTTAGATAGTGATGATGTTCCTAATATGACTTTAAAAGTAAAAGATATTGATTTTAGTCCTAGTTTTAAAAAGAATTATTTTGATTTAGAAGAGATAATGAGTACTGTTAATTTAGAAGAAGAAGTAGTAGAGACTAGTGCAATTGATGATGTTATCTATCCTTTGGCTCTTCCTGAAGGAACTAAGCTTACTAATGAAGAGAAAGTTAGTATGACAGATGGAGAAAGAGTTATTCTTACATTTAGTGGCGATAAACCTTTTATACTGGTAGAAGAGACTGTAAGTGCGATGGATGAGTTTACTGTTATACCAACAATGGGAGAACCTGCAATGTTTATGGATAGCTTAGGAGTACTTTCTGATAATTCTATTAGTTTTACAAGTGGTGGTATTAATTATTATTTAGTAAGTGATGTAATGAATCAAGATGAATTGCTTGAAATTGCTAACTCTATAAATGTTTTACCTACTATGAAATAAGCACGAAAGTGTTTATTTTTTCCTTTGTTTATGATATTATTAAACAGAAGACGAAAGGTAATGATGTATATGAAGAAAAATTATTTAAATGCTAAAAAGGGTTTACCTAGTGAAGTTAAGAAAACTATTATAATTATAGTAGTTGCAGTAGTTTTATTATTAGGAATGTATTTTTTAACTAATGTAATACTGAGTAAAGATACTCCTGAAGAGAAGGTTACGGAAAATGCTATTCAGTATGATGAAATATTAGCAGGTGAGTCTTTTAATCAAGGTGATGAAGAGTATTATGTAATATATTATGATTCTAGTGATGAATACTCAACTATTAGTTCTTTAATAAGCTCTTATCAGTTAAATAATAGTGATACTAAACTATATAGTGTTGATCTTGCTAATGCTATGAATAAAAAATATGTAACTGATGGTGATATAGTTATAGATGATGCTGGTAGTTTGAGAATTAAAGCTAATACTTTGCTTAAGTTTGAAAATGGTGAAGTTACAGAAACTATTGTTAATATTAATGAAATTACAAATTTTTTAAATAGTTAGTGTAAAGATAGACTTATTTAGTCTGTTTTTATTTATCTTTTGAATATCTTTTCTTTAGATATTCTTTTTTTTATGATAGAATAAAATAGTAGCGGGGTGATAATGATGTTTAAGAAGAAAAATAATGATAAAGAAATTAAAGAAGAAAAAATAATAGATGAAGAAATAGATGATAGTATTAATGTTAGAGAGATAATTGTAGAAAGAAGAAGTGGTTTTAATTTTTCTGAAGTTATTATTATTATGATAATTGCTATTATGTTTGGTTTTCTTTTAGGTAATATAGTTAATTTTGTTGTGTTTAGTGATGGTTCTTCTAGTAATGATGAGTTAGATGAGTTAGTTTCTACTTATGATAATATTGTTAATAATTATTATGAAGATGTTGATAAAGAAGAACTTATAGATGCAGGTATTCAAGGAATGATTAATTACTTAGATGATCCTTATGCTACATACTTTAGTGGAGATGCTAGTGATGATTTTAATGAAGAATTATCTGGCAATTATGAAGGAATTGGTATTGAAGTAATGTTAAGAGATGGTGTTATTAGTGTAGGGAATGTTTTTGATAATAGTCCTGCTAGTAAGGCTGGTGTGCAAGTAGGAGATGTTGTTACTAAAGTAAATGATATAGATATAAATGGAAAGAGTTTAACTGAAGTTGTTTCTATGATTTCAGGGGATGATAGTAAAAGTAAATCTAAATTAACGGTAAATCGTAATGGAGAAGAACTTAGTTTTGAACTAAGTAAAGATACTATAGAGACTCCTGTTGTAGATAGTGAAATATATGAAAACAATGGTAAAAAGATTGGGTATATTAAAATAGAAATATTTAATAGCAACTCTTATAAACAATTTAATAAAGCTTTAAAGAAGTTAGATAAGAATAATATAGAAGGATTGGTTATTGATGTTAGAGATAATCCAGGAGGTTATTTATCTGAGGTTAGAAATATATTATGTTTGTTTTTAAATAAAAAACAAGTGCTATATCAATTGCAGACTAAAAATAAGACAGAGAAAGTTTATGGTACTAAGAAATCTATTGATAGAGATTATCCTGTTAGTGTAATTATTAATGATGAAAGTGCAAGTGCATCTGAGATACTTGCTAGTGCTTTTAAAGAAAGCTATGGTTCTCATATAGTAGGTATTAATTCTTATGGAAAGGGAACTGTACAGTCTGCTAGTGACTTAAATAGTGGAGATACTATTAAATACACAATTCAAAAATGGTTAACTCCTGATGGTAATTGGGTTAATGATAAAGGAGTTGTTCCTACTGATAGAGTTGAAACAGTATTGCAAGATGGTGAGACTCTTAACTTTAATAATGATATAATGTTACAAACTGCTATTAGTGTTGTAAGTGAATGAGGTATATGGGATTATAACTATATACTTTTTCTTTTGTTTGTTTTCTTCTTAAGGTTAGTATATACGACCTTAATATATTTGTAGAGTGCTAATAAGTCTTATACTATCTGGTATGTATATTAACTTTTTGACAAAATATGCTCAAAAAAGTTATAATTGTAATGAAAGGTAAGATAATAGTATTTGTTGTATAAAATCAAACATATCTATATATAATTAAGCCTTATAATATTTGAAAGATGTTGATAATAAAGTCTGTTCGTGTTAATCTTAAAGTAAGAATAAAAGATAAAGATTTGGGCAAGTTTAGAAAATAAGAGGAGTAAAAGAAATGAAAAAGTTATTGTTAGAAACAAGTTTTAGTAAGATATATATGATAGTAATGATATTAATAACACTCTTAGTAGTAGGAGGAT
>CASEDN010000040.1 GCA_949286645.1 uncultured bacterium | reverse complement strand
CTAATTTTAAAACTTTTTCTCTATTTCTTTGATAGCTTGCTAAAATATCTTTAATATTTTTAGAAGAATTATTAGAAAAACTGCTATTCTCAAGAAACAATTTATTTTCATAAATTAATTCTAAATCATTCATAATATTATATTTATGAAAATCATTATATAGATTATCTGATATTCTATAAACCCTTTCTTTCTCATCTAAAATACTATTTATTAGATATGGTGTTGTTAATTTTTTCTCTTTTCTCATATTCTTTAAGACATTTAAAATATCAATACTAGTTATTCTTATATGCGATGAAAATAGAGTTAAATCATTCAATAATTGCAACCAAGCACTAGCCACGCCATAGCCACCACCATAAATTTTTCTATCTACGCGTTCTATTAAGTAAGGAGCAGATTTAGTTAGATTAGAGATACTATTTTCTTTTAATAACTGATAGTATGTATTATCACAAACTAAAGATATCGATTTTAAGTTTTCGTGATTAAGAATTATATTAGTAATACTCTTAAAGCGTTCTTTATCTTCTAGTTCCTTATTAGAAATACTATAAGACGTGCCACTTAATACCTCTTTATTTAATAATTGTCTTATTCTTCTAACTGTAAAATAATAGTGATGATTTTTAGTTCTAGAAAAATATACATAATGTTTACCACTATCTTCAAATTTATTACTTTTAATATTAAAGCATTCAAAGCTATTAGAACCTTGAAATCTATAAAATAGATTAGCATTTTCTTCTTCAATAAGTGTATCTATTATCCTCTTATATGTCGTCATTTTTTCTCCTTATAAAAATGTTATTCGTTTAAGTATGGTAATAATTCTCTAGTAATAACAACATATCCTAAACTATTCAAATGAAGTCCATCATCTGTATATTTCTCTTCTAAGTTACCTTCTTCATCAGCTAATACATCAAATAAATTAACATATTTACATTTTTCTCCATTACAATAGTTAGATATTTTTTTATTTAAAGATTTTATTTTCTTATTAGTTCTATTATAAACAGTGTTATTTTCTATAGTAGAATTTATAGGATATACACTTTCTACATATATAGTAGCTTCTTTTCTATTTTTCCTTATTTCGTTTACTATCTCTTTAATGTTATTAAAAGTAGTGTCAACGATATCTTCATCAGTACTATCTAAGTCATTAGTACCTATTAAAAGAAATATTTTAGTAGGATTATATTGATAAACCCTTTCTTTCATATTGTTTAAAATATCACTTGTTTTATCACCTGAAACCCCACTATTAACAACTGGTAAATTATCATAATATTCTTCTAAAGGATAAAAATCTGTAATAGAGTCTCCTAAAAACAAAAAATTATCTCTAGGATTAACTTTTACTTCATAAGGATTAGTAAAACTAGTATTATCTTTAGATAATAACAATATTAACATAATTATAATGATTATAAACATGATTACTATCATAGTAAGATAGTATTTATGTAATTTTATTTTCTCTTTAATAGTATTTATATTCATAAAAGCCCCCTGTTTAATTTAGTTTTTCTTAACTAGAAAATGATAAATAATAACAACCAAAGTATTTATTATAAATTTAGATAAGATAACATTTATATTTAAGTTATCTACAAGTAATAATAAAGATAATCCTTCTATTAAATAAAAACAAATAATAGATGTAATTATATTGGATAGTCTTTTGGTTTTAAATAGAGCCATAAGAAAGCAAGATAAAACATAAGTTATCGTAAAATTCAAATAGATATTCATATTAGTAAGATTTAATAAGTAAAATACAAGCCAATTAAGTAATGCTGTTAAGATAATAAACTTATCTCGGTTAAACCAACTTGTATGATTAGACTCTTCTATATAGTCAGTTATCAATTCCTTAAATTTATCATTATTACTTTTAAACTCTTTTGGTTTAAATGTTTTACTTTTTATTAACATCTTATCTAATTTAGTTAAATCTTTCAAAGGTATTATATACCCTAATCGACCAAATTCTTCTATTATCTGCTTTTGATGGTCATTAGTATGTTCATTATATTTAGAAAGACGTGGTGTAGCAATTACTTTTTTATGATGTTTTAAAGCTGTTAGGATACTTCCAACTCCACCATGAGTAATAATAAGTGATGCTTCTTCCATAAGTTCTTCTAATCTATCATTAGAAACACTTTTAAATATCTCCATATTTTTACTCTTATATTTAGTATAACCTGCTTGAACTAAAACTTTATCTTTTATATTACCTTTTTCTATTTCTTTATCTATTGCTTTTAATAATCTTTCAAAACTTTTATCTTGAGTACCCAAAGTTACTAAAATCATTAAAAACACCACCCTCCATAAGTCGCTTTAGGATAAAGTTTTTTCATCGTAGGCCACTGTACTATAAATAGGTTGGCAATATGAAATTTATAGAAAAGTGTTCCTGTAATAGTTTTAGTTTTAATATTAGCAAATGATTCAATATAGATAATTTTACTACCAAATATTCTTCCAATACAGCACATTGGTCCTGCAGTATGAGCACCTGTTGTAATGATATAATCTGGTTGATATTTAAAGTAAAGAAAAAGACTAATAAAGCAGTTAATAAGCAATTTAAAGGGATAAGTTAGTTTATGATCTTTAGTGCCATATAGAAGAAAATTAATATTTTTATATTTTCTTTTTAATTTATTATTAGATTTAGTCTTCTCTGTTATTAAAGAATAATCATAATTTTTTATAATACTATTAAGTTGCAAAAGTTCAGTCAAATGTCCTCCTGTACTTGATATAAACATTACTTTTTTCATACTAATCACTTTCTTTCAATTATTTTTCCCCAAGATGCACATATATTATCAGAAATATAACCCTTTACTTTACGTCTACCATTTTTACCTAATTCTTTTCTCATATCTATATCTTTAGTTAAATCCAATATTTTTTTCTCCATAGCTTTAAAGTTACGATGTTTTATTAAGTAACCATCACGTCCTGAAGTAATAACCTCTTTAGCACCCTCAGCTGAATCAAAAGCAATACAAGGTAATCCATTACTCATCGCTTCAAGTAATACTATACCAAAACTTTCTGTATAACTAGTCATAACATAAATACTTGATTTTTGCATTAACTTCTCTATTTCTTTACTATTTTTAAAACCATGAAGTGTAACATCATTTTCTAAATTATTTTCTTTAATAAATTTTTCTAATCTTGATCTTTCACTTCCGTCTCCCACGATATCTAAATGCCATTTACACTTTTTATTCTTTAAATCAAGATATATCTTTAAAAGATCTAAATATCCCTTTTCAGGAGATAATCTTCCAACAGAAATTATATGTTCACTTGTTAAAGGACTCTTGACCTTGGGAATATTTTCAATAGCATTAGGTATATAAACACATTTACATTTAAAGTTTCTCATTTTTTTATGATAAAACTTATACAGTCCTTTAGACACTAAAACAAAGTAATCTAAATTTTTAACACTTCTAATTACATCTGTAGCATACTTCATATCATCATGATAATGATTATGTTCCCAACCTATTTTTAAGATATTATCACTACCATATTCACTTAGTAATTCATTTAAGAAAACCCGTGTTGAAATAATGACTTCTGCATCAGTATTTTTAATATAATTTATCATACTTTTACGTCTTTTATATAATATTTTCAGACTTTTTAAAGATTCTTTTCCAAGACTTATTAACTTTAAATTATGTAAAGCTTCACTCCACTCTTTTCTATTGGGACTTAATTTATATGGTAATAAATAAGTAACCTTCACATTTTCATCTATATTAAATACAGGTTTATCATAAAGCCTATAAATAGATACAATTTCTATTTCATATTTATCTAGTTTAGCTAAAGAGTTTGCAAGTGATGTAATAGCTTTCTCTACTCCTCCATATCCAAGATGTAATGATAAAATGGCGATTTTTTTTCTCATAAGAAGTCCTCCAGTCATACATTTAGTATATATTAAATTAGAGAAAAAGAAAAGAGCTTGCGCTCTAAAAGTTCTTATCTCTTAAAAATGGAGGAAAATCATAATCATTATCATCTAATAATTCCCCATCATCGTCATCATTTTCTTCTGTTTGAGGAAGTGTAGCAACATAAGATATTTCATCTCTACTTCTCCTATTAGGAGCAGCGTTAGAAAAGATCGGTTGCTTACTTTCACCACTTTCTTTTCTATCAAAACCTGTAGCAATTACTGTAACAATTACTTCATCAGATAAGTTTTCATTAATAACAGAACCAAAGATTGTATTAATATCATTACCAGATGCAGCTCTTACTACTTCAGCTGCCTGTTCTGCTTCAAATAAAGTAAGGTTTACTCCACCAGTTATATTTATAATAGCATCTGTCGCTCCACTAATACTTGTCTCAAGCAAAGGGCTAGATACAGCTTGTTGAGCAGCCTCTATAGCCCTATCTTCTCCCATACCAATACCAATACCAATAATAGCACGACCCGAATCTTTCATAACAGACTGAACATCAGCAAAGTCAAGGTTAACAAGTCCAACTACTGCTATTAAATCTGAAATTGATTGAACACCACGACGCAATACATTGTCTACTTCTTTAAAAGCTTCTAACATTGGTGTTGTTTTATCAATAATTTCTCTTAATCTGTCATTTGGTATAACAATTAATGTATCAACATGTTTCTCAAGTTCTGATAAACCTTTCAAAGCATTATCCATTCTTTTTTTACCTTCAAAAGTAAATGGTTTAGTAACAATGGCAACAGTTAAAGCACCAAGAGCCTGAGCAATTTCGGCAACAACAGGAGCAGCTCCTGTTCCTGTTCCACCACCCATTCCACAAGTAATAAATACCATATCAGCACCAGTTAGAGCATCCTCTATCTCTTTTTTAGACTCCAAAGCTGCTTCTTTTCCAATATCAGGACGAGATCCAGCACCTAATCCATCAGTAAGATTAGCTCCTAATTGAATCTTAACATCAGCTTTAGAATTATTTAATACTTGTAAATCAGTATTAGCAACTATAAATTCTACTCCTTTTACACCAGATTCAACCATTCTATTAACAGCATTACCGCCGCCACCGCCACAGCCGATTACTTTTATTTTAGCTAATTGATCCCTTTCTAGTCCATTTCCCATGATTGTTCCTCCTTAATTAGTTATCAAATAAGTGACCAAAAAAGCTAGTTGTTTTAATATGAAAGAGCTAGGAGCTAGACATAATAAATACACAAGTGCCTTTGGAAGTTGTAAATATTTTGATAAGAAATGTATGTTAAAAGAAAAGAGCATTGATATGTTTTCTTTAGATGAAATTG
>CASEDN010000039.1 GCA_949286645.1 uncultured bacterium | reverse complement strand
GTATTTGCCTTGGATTGCAAAAATGGAAGAGTAGCAATAGAAATCAAACAAACCAAAGAAGATATGGAAGAAAATAAATTGAACCTAAAGCCCTTCGACATTCAGAAGGCAAGAGAAGGTAAACCTATTTGTACAAGAGATGGCCTACCTGCAAGAATCATCTGCTTTGATAGACAAAGTGATGATAAACCAATAGTAGCATTAGTACGCGCTAATTTGGAAAGTAATAAAGAACTTCCAGCATGTTATACAGAAAAAGGTGAATTCAGTAAGAACTTACCAAATTGTTGTCACGACTTAATGATGATAGAGTAAATATGTTAACACAAATCTCAAATTTAATTCTCAATATATTATTGTGTATAATAATATGGAGAGAAAGTAGAAAGTTTTCTCTATCTACAGTATTAACATGTATTATATTAGGCACTACTGCGCTTGTAATACAAATAATTAGTATATTCTATGAATGAGAAGATTGACAAATTAGCAGTCATTGAAATAAAAAAAGAAGCTGCTAAAATGATTAAAGCAAATACAGAAATTAGATATGGCCAAGCCATATTTAATGCCGCATATGCTATGTTCCCATGCGCTACTAATCAGTTGCGTAACACTCAGTATGACTGTTATTATCACGATGACAGAATAAACGATTTTTTAACTAAGTTAATTAACTGTTAACATGAAAAAGAAACTATCCTTTAGACATAGACTTGTATGTGCAATACCGTATAGTCTACTACATTTTCTAATTAGTGAGAATTGTCTTAGCCAATTCATAAATAATGCATGTGACATTAATGCAAAAGGATTAGATAACTCTTTCTTAAAAGCTTTAGAAAACAAAAAAAGATCAGGAGGCAGTATTATAAGCACGGCTTTTATATGGGAAAAGACGTTAGAAAAATATAACTTTTGGCATAGAAAATGTATGTGGTATGATATCTATCTTAAAGAAAATAACAAACAATAAACATTTTATTAACTTAAAAACATTATCAAAATGAGTAATCCTGAAAATGAACAAAGAGAGCCCCGTATGAATGGCTGGGCAGTCGCAATTTTAGTTATTATTGTAGCTTTAATTGCTAGTACAGTAGCTTACTATAATGTAGAGACTATTGACGAAATGACAGGCTTTAGACCTGTAAAAGAACAAAAAGTTGATTCAGCAGCTATTGCTATTCAACATGAACTAATTGAAGAAACAGAAAATCCATCAATTGAAGAGTATTTACAATTTAAATATGATTTAATTGAACAACAAAGGAAGGAAATCGTATTTAAATCTATGCCAGATGTAGTAATAATTGATATACTACGCGAACACGGAACAGCTATAAGTCCATCTGACATTGTTGATATTTATGAGAATTATCCTAAAATTTATAACGCTACAAAATCAGGTGCTAGATCACAACAATATTTGGATTCAATATCTAAAAATAATAAAGAACCAGATAAAATACCAGATCAAGCACCAATTGATAGTGTAATTAACACTTGGAACAATTAGCCATAATAAATGGATTTTAGTTAGTGAATGAAAACAATACTGTACTGGTTCGTGAGAATAGGTGCAGTCCACAGAAGATGTCAAACCTGTGGGGCGTAAGTAATAATTTACATTTAATAGGGAAAAGCGGATTGTAACACTCTATTTTATGCGTATCCGTATTATTATAATCGTGCAGACGTTAAAATCAGGTACTCCAATAAGATTTGTATGACAGCATTTCTGCTTATGAGTTAAAACTGTGTGAGAGTCATTAACTATTTATACAATGTAGAAGTTATTATTCAAGGTTATTCTGTAACTTTATTCACTCTTTATGAATGTGCTCTTACTAGCCTAAAAACCAAATCCTGAGTAAGCAGGTCGTCCACATTATGAAAGTTAAACTGTTAAAGAGACTTAGAAAAGAAGCTAAGAAGAAAATCAAACTCTATCAAACAGATAGAACCGCTTCTGATTATAAAATTACTAGTCCTTACTCTTATATGTCTGATTCCTATTATCACTGTAATTTAGAAAGAGCAATCTACTATACTATACGAAATAGAACAGACTACATATTAGTTAAGGTAGATAGAATGCGTAAAAAGAAAGAACAAAAGTACCCAATATTAATTAATATTTAAACTAGTTTAAAAATGTACAAAATTAAAAGATTTATCTACCAGGTATATTATACTTGGCGTAGATACAAAATGCGTCGTGAAGCTCAAAGAGAGCTAAGTGAGCAGATGTTTAAAGACCCAAAAAAGTATGCTCAAGCTGCAAAGGATATTAATTGCATTATTCATGGGCATAAATGGATTTCTGAGTTTGATCCTAACCAAGAGATACGTAAACCTCTAAACAAGAGAGTTTATTGTAAAAATTGTGGTACCTACTATCATAAACATGAATATCATAATGAACAAAAATGATTTTTTCTTTTTTAATGCAGTAAATGGATTAAATTCACCATTTCCTGCAGTTCTAAAAAAAGAATCTATTACAGCCATTATACAAATGGAAGATGGTAGGGGATGTATATCTTATGGAGATTCTTCTTATTTTCTTACAGAAGATAATTATGAAGATATTTTAATTCAACTGTTTAATCAATAAACTATTAAAAAAATGAAACTTGTAATTTTTGGACTTCCTAACCAAATCAGTGAAGAAGAAATTGCTGAAGCAATGTCAAGTATGGTAAAGAAACTGGGTGTAAATATTAAAGTAACAGTACTTGAACGAAACGATATTCTTCCAAATGCGAATGAACCAATCTTCATTAGCAGAAAAGAAGAAAGTGAATACGTTCAAGCAGTTAGAAAGATTATGGAAACATGTGGTGATATTGTACATAATGTTTCTGATAGAACAAAGTTCTATGAACTAGTTGTCAAAAAAGTAATTGAAAAACCAATTCTAGAAGTACTTGCATTTGGACCAAAATCCGGAAGAGATCTTGCTGCATTAAAAGATGCCGGAGGACAAGAATTTGTATCCATTTGTAGAACTGCATTAGCACTTAATGAATCATTGTAATGGGAAAAACATACAAAGAATCACATTACGCTGGTTCTAAGCAATCTAAATTAGCTGCAGAATATCAAAGCAAAAAGAAAATTAAGCATGTTAAAATGGATGCTTATAATCGAACAAATTTTAAAAGATGTGTAGATTACTAAAAGACAAAGTCATCAAAGACACAAAGAAAAATCGTATGAAAAACGATTGCCCATCACAATGCGATAAAACTCATTGTGACGTATGTCAATTTACTGACAACAAGAAAGTAGTAACTGTCATAAATCCTTCGCCAGAGGTTTATGGAAAAGAAATGTACTACTAGGTGGAATCCATTAACCCCAAAAGAGAACTAATGAAATCGAAAGAGAGTAGACTGAACTAGATAGCTCAGGGATACAGGTGAGATTCGTATAGAATGCCTAAACTGAGTAGTTCTCTTTTTTTAATAAAAATTAATATGAAAATAGCAGTACAGATAAATCAAAAAAGAATTTCTAAAACCGATAAAAAAAAGAAAATAAACATAGAGATTCTTTTACCAAAAAAGAAATAAAGAAATTAGCTGTTAGGTCATTATATGCCTGAGCAAGACGCGCTTTCGCCAGCGCCAGGTCCACTCATTTTAAGCTATTTTAAGACATTTTAGACATAAAATAATATAATCCTTCATAACAATAAAGAAAGTGTCTAGAATCGCCTTAAAATAGTCTCTACGGGCCTGTTTATGTATTGATTGGCAGACACAGTAATGAATAGGCTAAGAATGCGAATAAGTGGCAATACAACTTATGTTACAGACTATTCTCGCGTAGCGTGAGAAACGTCTAAACGGCTAAGCTAATGTCGTAGAAAGCTGGAGTGTAAAGGCATACAAGGAGGTTCGAGTCCTCCTACACTACAAAACAGATTATTAACGTTAATTATCAAAATTATGTATGAAGAATCATTTGAACCTAAAAAGAGATCTGTAAAACAGATTCAAGCTCAAAGACGTAATGAAATCATTATGTCACTTACCGGTATGCTTACAAATCTACGAAGATTTAGAGATCATTATTGTAGAGCTTACTATCTAAAAGGAATACTAAATGTAATAATATCTGCTATGGAAAGTGCTCTTGACAGATTTAAAAGATTACCTACTATAGTAGAAGAAGGAGACGGATATCCTACATGGCATTCAATGTTTAATTCATAATATTATGAGTAAAGGTATAAGATCAATAATTAAAGAGAATATTCCTTCAGTATTAGAAGAAATATTAAGAGAACATAAAGTATATACTTTATATATTGAAAGAGTATACTATGCTATTACAAAGTTTTCAAATAAAGTACTCAAAACTAAAAAAATGAATACTAAGGAATATCAGAAATTTGTAAGAAGATTAGTAAGAAACCGTAGTGATATCATTTATGCATTTAACTGGAGTGAAACACCAGAAGGTTTTGCATTCTGGGAAGGTATATATGATAAAATGATAGAAAGACTAGAACGACTAAGATGAAAGACATTGAAATTGTACAATGGGTAAAATTTAATAAACCTGGAATTATTAAAGAAATAAAAGAATTAGCTAAAAATAGCAATTCTAAAATGGACTTTCTCAGAACTGTAAGAGATAAGTATAAATTAACTCTAACAGATGCTGATGTGGTAGCAAATAATTTTTATCAAAAGAATTAAAACTATGTTAGAATTAAAGAAATCTGGCTTATATATAGCCAACGGTAAAAACACATCTGTGCTTATCAAAGTTACAGGTGAAGCTCCTATGCTCGATATTGTTAGTGGAGTATTATTGAATGATATGGAAAAAGATGGTACAGTAACAAAACTAGACCAAGATTCTTATATTATTCAAGATATTCTCATGAATCCAAAGAATTATATCTTCGATTTACCAGCAGTATCTGATGCAATCAAACAAGATCCTATGAAAGAATCTAATAAGTCTACAGACTTAGAAGAAGAAGAATTAGAAGATCTCATTGATCGTTACCAAGATTTACGTGTTATGTATCCTGATAAGTATATTATCAAGATGCAAGCTGTAATCATTGGTAAAGGTTACAGTAAGTCTCAAGCTGATATTATTATTCGTCAAATCGAATCTAAAATCAGATTAAGAACAAGATTATGACTGCACAAGAAGCAATAGAAAGTAACCTAGATTATAGTCCATTTAAGGGTACAATACCTTTAGTATTAACTAGTAGAATTCATCCATTTATGAGAAACGGAGAAGAATACTGTACGGGTACATTCAAAGAAAATGGATTAGAATATGGATTTTTTAAAGTAAACAATGATGGAAGAATATTACAAGGTCTTCCCCATCAAATTGATTATCAAATTCAATTAAAAGGAGTTTTATGGGAACTATGGAAAAGACTAGATAGTTTCTTTAAAGCAATAGTTATTCTAGCTGAATTCTCAGACAATAATAGAGAGTTAGTTCAATTAAGAATAGCTATAAATATGATATACACACTACCTATTATATCCAAAGAAGATAAATTCATTTGGGTAGAATGGATAAAAGAACTTTATTGGAATCGTAAAGTAATTCTAAATAAGTGGTATATTGATAATGTATTACCTTTTTAATTAAAGTACTGCAACTAAGGGTAGTAGTGATTGGGTTCACTACTACTCACTAAAAATCTAGCTGTTATGAAAGAAGAAATTGATTTTGCGAAAGTAAAAGCAGAAATAAAACTTTTAGTAGAGCAAGCTAGACAAGGTTCCGAAAGAGCTTTTAATGAACTATATTACAGATACAAGAAGACAATATGGTGGACAGCTTATAAGATTGTCAAAAATATTGATGTTACAGATGATATTGTATCTGAAGTATTTACAAAAGCATTTACAAAGCTTGATACTTATACTCAACATATATCTTTTGAAATGTGGTTAAAGACAATAACTTTAAATACAGCAATAGATTATGTAAGAAAGAATAAGAAGGAACAATTAAATAACTATATTGATGATGAGGAAACTTCTAATATACAACTAGACGAAAAAGATTATAGTCCAGAAGATAAATATATCTATAAACAAGAAGTAGATATAACTATGAAATGTATTAGTCTATTAAAGAAAAAATATAGAGATATGTTAAATATGAGATTAGAAGGAAAAACTTATCAACAAATAGCTATGGAGCTTGCTATTCCTGAGGCAACTGTAAGAACAGACCTTAATAAAGCAAGACGAAGATTAAAACAACTAATAAAAGATAACTACTAACCAATCACTTACAAATTATGACAGAAAGTATTTTATGTATGTCTGTAGCAGCTGTAGTAATTTTCGTTATTGCGAGACTTATGAAAGATGCTAAAGCATTCACTCGACTGATGGCCATCTTAGCAGTGAGTGCACTTGTAGGTGCAGGATTGAAGCAAGCAATTGCTTCTACTCCTGAGAAAGCTACAGTAGTTTCTACAGAAGCTGTTCCCACACAGGATAGTATTAATCTTTATAAGGTTGATACTGCAGCCTGTCCGGATCCTGTGAGTAAGGAAATAACGGCACGTGACAGTGTAGAAACTGAAGTAGAAGGAGAACCTACAGTGAGAATAGAAGTTGGTTACATAGATGACTCATGAATGAGTTCTTAACTCAGTTATAGTGATTTATTTAACCTAGTATTTAACAATTTAAACATTTATCAAAAATGGCAAAGAAAACTAAAACTAAAGAGCCTAAGAAGACTCTTGCAACTAAAACAACAACAGTTACAAAGGACGAAAAAAAGAAAGTAGAAACTATCGAAGCAGAAGTAGTAGAACAAGCAAAGAAGGAAGGAAAATATCCTCCTCAAGTACAGGAACCAGTAAAGACTCCTGAAGAGCCTGTAAAGAAGGAAGATGAAACTCCAGTAGTAAAGAATGAAGAACCTATTACTCCGGAAGTAG
>CASEDN010000038.1 GCA_949286645.1 uncultured bacterium | reverse complement strand
TTTCGTTAAACAAAATCAATTGTAAAATCAAAAGAGAAATAAGTATGGAAACTAAAACTATTGATCCTGCTCTGATCGGTCGGTATCGGGCAACTATTGAGACTTGGGGTATTCTCGGTAAGAAACTTTTTACCGTGAAGTGTGAACCTGCAGATTTGCAGTACAACGATAAGATTAAGAACAATAACCCGTTACGGCTTGTCAAGCCAATTATGAAGTATTTCATTGAGTCGATTGAGATTATCTCTACTCGACTTATTGTTGCTCCAGATAATTCTACATTGTTAATCGAACTGAATAATGATCCGTCCTTGCAGTTTAAGCTTGTTCCGGCAAAGTTCTGCGAAGTGACAATGGACAAGATTAAGGAAGCTATTCAGTTCAATGAGAAGAAAGAAGTAGGTCGCACTCCTATTTTCTTCCGGGATTGTAATACTCTTACCGATCAAGTAAATCGTCTAAATTCTCTTGAAGCACAGAAGTGTGATGATGTTGCAGAAGAGATGTTGTCTTTGTCTAAGATGCTCAATGATCTTAACAAACTACAAGCTGATGCAAATGAACGGTATTATGAAGAGTTGGGTAAAGATATCCAGTCTTAATACTTTAAACAATGGCAAAGATTCAATTAATATCAGAGCCTAAGAAGAAACTGTTTGCTTTATTATTACAAGATAAGAGAATTAATTCTATTGTCCTTACTAATGATGAGATACCAGAGTCTATTAGAGTAAATGATGATGGATCTATTACTTTTGGTAGAACTAAAAAGCATTGGTGGAATTGGCTTTTTAATGATACTGTTACGAAAGACTTTGAAACAGTTTGTATTCGCATGGTAAAAGCGTTTAATAACTATTTGCCTAAAAGCAGTGGTTTAACTAAATTGCTTACAGAAGAAATAATTCGTAATGCTATTGAAAAACAGGATTACGAAAGTGTAATTGATCGATTCGTAATGTACGCATTTCTAGGTGTAACGGAAGGCGATTATAAATTGAACAAACTCAAATTGATTGACGAAGAACCACGGCAACAACGTGGAACTTGCAAACGAAAAGGTGATGGTGTAGCTTATATAGATCTTGGTGGAGGATCTATACCAATTGCTATGCACCTTTCGGAGGAATAATTTCCTAGTTTTATATAGAGTTAGATGTAAATACTCTATATATTACACAAACTTTAGTCCAATCTAGCGTTGTAATACGCATCTTAATCTTTAATCATTTTTATTAGATTTTAAACAGCGTGATTTCAGATGGAATGGATCATGTTTATACTTGTCCCGCCCGAACGATGTAAAGTAGGGCAAATAGTACTGTGCTGGAATGGTAGACAGGCTTCGCTTAGAACGAAGTGTAGAGATGCGTGTGGGTTCGAGTCCCATCAGTACTACCAATATGCCTATAGATAATGACCGTAAGGTTAATAAGCCCAGCTTAAAATAATAAGAGCTACTCTTTGGATAGAGCTATAGGCACACAGGTAAACGTCCTAATATACTTTTATTTTATCAAAATTAATCAAAAAGTATATGAAGACAAAATTAAATATAAAAGCAAATCAATTAATTGACGAAAGAAACAGAATTTCTACAGAGATTTCCCGATATTGGAATATTATTGCTACTGAGAATGTAATAAAGAAAGGTGCTAAACGAAACTATGATTTAAAACAGTTATTAATAAGAATTAAAGCATTATATGATCAATCAGTAATAGTAAAGTTAAGAATTCAATGTGCAAATATCGGGATTAAAATTAAAGATTTACCGAAGGATGCAAATATTATTAACATTTACAAGTTATCTGCATATAATGAATACTGTGTTAAATTAGAAGAAACTATTCGTAAGCATACGATTAACCCTATAATTAAAATAAAGAAGGGTAAGAAAGCTCTAGCTGTTACAGAAGAACTAACTAATTCTTATTTAACAGCTGAAAAGAACAAAAATATGTTGATAGTTAATAAACTTAGAAAAGATATCGAAGAGTTTAATAACAATACAGATGTGACAGATGATACAATTCCTTTATTTTTAGTAGCATAACATTATGAGTAAATATATTTGGTCAGAAGTAGCTTTAGCTGCAAAAGAAGCATTAAGATCTCAAAAAATTCTTGTAAAAGATAAGAACACTTATCATTATCGTCATCCAAAACTTAATGAAATTAATTTCCAACAACAAGGAGTTATTTCATTACCAGAATTAAGTAGAGAAGAAAGAAGAAAGAAGTTTGAAGAATCACGTAAAAGTAAAGCGGCTAAGTTAGCAGAATTACCGTTTAGTGATTTACACAATAAGCTAATAAATAACTTATACAGTAAACAGGTAGATGCATTGAAAAAGAGTGCACTAGAAGCAGCTCATGAAGAAGCAATTAGGAAAATTATGATTAAGCGTAGTATTTATGCTTCGATGAAAGCATTTACTACAGATAAGAATAAGCCTAATTTACTTATTATTAATCGTGAATATAATTGGAATATTAGTACATTTATGACAATTCCTTCTTCTCATACTATAGATGCTCTACGTAAAATAGCTAATGATATGGCTAATAAACTTAGTGTATCTATGAAAGATTTCTTCAATATTGAAGTTTGGGAAAAATCTGAATATATGAAGAAATTAGCAGGTGATCGTTCTACTAATTATCGTTATACGATTGGTAGAACTAAATCGGCTGCTTAAAATAGGTAGGTCCTATAGTTCAATAGGTAGAACAATACCTTTTAAGGTATATATCCACGTTCAAGTCGTGGTAGGATCACAAACTAGTAATCTATTAATTATGCAAATACGAGGAAAAACAGTACTTGTATTCGATATAGAAGTATTTCATAATATATTTCACTGTTCTATAAAAAATAGTGAAACAGGAGATATTACTACTTTTGAAATATCTCCTAGAAAGAATCAATTAAGAGAGATCGTTAAATACTTTAAGCAGGTTAATAAACCTATATCATGGGGAGATTATTATACTACAGGAGTTTCCATAACAAGTAATTATATATTCTGTGGTTATAATAATCTTCACTATGATAATCCTATTATTAATTACATTATAGAGTATGAAGATAGACTTCTACAATATAATGTAGCTACTATATGTGAATCTTTATTTAGTATGAGTAAGACTATAACTACTTCTACTGAAGATAATATAGACGCATGGAAACATTGGAAATATCAAATATGGTTTGACACATTTGATTTACTTACAATGTTATATAGTAGTAAACTAAGAGTAGGCTTAAAGGAATTACAAATAACTATGGAATACCCCAATGTACAAGAATTTACTGTAGATTGGGATAAACCTTTACCAATAGAAGATTTTGATAGTATGATTCAGTATAATATTAATGACATTGAATCTACTACAGAATTATTAAATCGATGTAAGAAAGACATTGATTTGCGTTTAGCCATTGAAGATGAATACGGAGTAAGAGTACTTAGTAAAGATGGTGTAAACATTGGAATGAAAATATTAACTCAGAAATATTTAGAAAAAACTGGGTTAAGCTGGAACGACATAAAAGACTTAAGAAGTCCAATGGATTATATACCATTAAAAGATGTAATTCTTCCTTTTATTAAGTATGATTCTCCTATTCTACAAAATGTATTAGAAGATATGAAAAAACAAGTAGTATCTCCTGGTAGAAAAGGTTATGAAAATAACTTTGTATTCAACAGTTTACGATATACTATTGGAGTAGGAGGCATTCATAGCAAAAATGATCCTGAAATTATTATTCCTAAAGAAGATGAAATACTTATAGATGCGGACGCAAATTCGATGTACCCATCATTACTTATTGAGTACAAATTTTATCCTAAACATTTAGGACCTGAATTTCTAGAAGTATATAAGCAGATTAAAGATGAAAGAATCGAAGCAAAACATAATGGTAATAAAGTAAAGAATGAAACTCTAAAGTTAGCCTTGAATGGTTTTGAAAATAAGCCCTTACATCCAGGGATGGATGATAAGAATAAACCGAAATCGGTAGAAGTCTGGAATGATAATACCGAGGTAAGCTAATAACTGTTAGCGACCGTACAGCATAGAGATTGAGCGTTATAGTAGCAAAAATATCTCCACGAGCGGTTTACATCTAGAACAGATGAATATATATGCGGGACTTATACGAATATAAAAGTATAAGAAGCTAGGATAAAAAGCCTAGCGATAACAACATCGTTATCAGGCAATCTTCAGAATGAACATAACTTCTGTTATAGTCCGTTAGCAGTAATGCAGATTAGAATTAATGGACAGCTTTTATTACTTATGTTAGCTGAGAAACTTACGCAAATTGGTTGTCGTATTTTTAACATAAATACAGATGGCGTCATATTCGTAATAAAAAAGAATAAGTTACAACAATATCAACAAATTTGTAAAGAATGGGAACAAATATCTAGACTTACTCTTGAAGAAGATCGTTTTGAAGCTATGTATCAATATGCTATTAATGATTATATTGCTATTAAAGAAGGATATAGTCAGAGTAAAGATCCTAAACTAATTAAGACAAAAGGTATGTTCATTACTGAAGTTAAATTAGGTAAAGGTCTTACTCCTAAAATAATACCAGAAGCAATAGTTAAATACTTTGCAGATGGTATTCCGGTTAAAGATACAATTTACAATTGTACAGATATTAAGAAATTCTTAATGTCTGAAAAAACTGGTAAACAATGGCACGTTGAATACATGAATAAAGAACAACAAAGAACTAACCGTTTCTATGCATCTACTAATGGTGGATACTTGTGGAAATGGAAAGATAATAATGGAAGTAAAGCATACCAAAATATGCTTACTGCTTCTGGAGTTACTATTCTAAATGCGTTTGATAATAAACCTATTGAAGAACGTAAGATAAATTATCGATATTATCTTAAGGAAGCTCTTAAGATAATTGAAGAATTACAACCAAGACAATTAAATTTATTTACATAAAATAACAGAGTATATCATATTTTAGTTTTGTCATAATCTTTGAATGCTTATGATACTAGAATTAGATACATCTTTGTTAGAAACATTAAATATATCAATAAATCAGTTAGTATTTATTAGTCTTGTATTGAATGAAAATCAAAATAATTATCAAGACATTCTAAAACTTCTCAGCCGAGTTAAAGAAGAAGAAATACAAGAACTAATACAACGTAATATAATTATTAAGGCTTATCTTAATAATGGAGTATCATATAAACTCTCAGACGACATTATTAACAGTATAAAACAAAAACAAGATAGTATGTTTGATGAGTTTTATGAGACATTTCCAGTTTATGTAATACGCCCTGATGGAACTAAAGGATTCCTTAGAGCTAATGTAAACAAATGTAGGAAAGAATATAATAGAATAGTAGGCAAATCGCGTAGTATGCATGAACATATTATAAAGTGTTTACAATATGAACTAGACGATAAAATACGTACTGGTAAATTAGGTTATATGAAAACTATGTGGAAATGGCTTACCCAACATGAATGGGAATGTTATGAAGAGCAACTACAAATAAACAATCAAGAGGAGTATAGTTATGGGACAGATATCTTATAAAACTATTGCACAAGCCGCAAAGGAGTCAGTAGATTATATTAGAGCTAGAAAAGACCATACTATAATACCTCTTAAAACAAGATGGAATAAATTCAATCAAGTTTGTTGTGGAGGTATTGA
Organism: uncultured bacterium; assembly: GCA_949286645.1. Classification (GTDB taxonomy): domain Bacteria; phylum Bacillota_I; class Bacilli_A; order RF39; family UBA660; genus Onthousia. The sequence continues at coordinate 1,073 of CASEDN010000038.1, read as the reverse complement.
ACCTAATATGATTGTTACTATTGCTGGTATATCAGGTACTGGTGAAATTTCTACAACTTTCTAAACAAATTATAATTATATACGTTTCTATTATACTACTTAACAGTATAATATATGATAAAAAAGAACTATAATTATAATTATTTCGACTCTATAGATACAGAGGAAAAAGCTTATTGGCTTGGATTTATCTTTGCTGATGGTAATATTTCTAAATCTGAAAAGATATTAAAAGATGGCACTATTAAAAAAGGGAACTATCGTTTTGAAGTATCTTTACAAGAAGAAGATATAGATCATCTGAATAAATTAAGAACAGTTCTAAATGTAGATAAACCAATCACTATTACTCATACAAATAATACAAGACACAATCGATGTAGATTATATTTTAGTAATAAACATCTGTGGAATGTATTAAATTCATATGGTTGTACTCCTAAAAAGTCTCTTACTTTAAAATTTCCACCTATAGAAATTTTTAAAGATAGAAGCTTAATTCGTCACTTTATTAGGGGATATATTGACGGAGATGGATGCATATCCTATAATAATAAAGCTAGAGATATAATGAGTTTATCTATATTAGGTACAGAACATTTCTTAACTAACTTACAAAAGAATTTACCATTAGAAAAAGCTAATAAACTTTTTTTACGAGAGGGTTTAAACGTTTACCAATTAACGTTTAATAGAAGTCGTGGATATTATATAGCAAATTATTTATATAGTAATTGCACGATATATTTAGAAAGAAAGTATAGTAGATATAAAGAATTTTGCCGTTTATACGAGGAATCGTATAAATCATTAAGATCCAATATCGGAGAAGGCTGTGATGCTAATTCCGAGATAACTACAGAAACTAAAGAGTCTGTAGCATCGTAACGCATAGAAGTTGAACCTGTTTATACAGAATAAAATATTTCCAAGAGTGGATCTTATCCCAACTGAAACAAGTGGATAAAAATATATGCTGAACTGTAAAGAATAAGAATTTACAGAAGTTAGAATAAAAAGTCTAACGATAACACTATTGAAAAGCGCAGTTGCTAATATGATTGAAACTGATC
>CASEDN010000037.1 GCA_949286645.1 uncultured bacterium | reverse complement strand
TTTAATATATTTCTTTAAATTTATTTCATTAAAAAATTGATTTTGAATATATGTATTTCCACCACACAAAAATATCAATGAACTATCCTTTAAAACTTCAGGAATTTTAGTTTTGTTTCTATTATCTAATATTAAGTATTCATCAAAAGATAAACCAGATAATTTTAATGCTTCTATATCCATTTCCAAAAATTTATCGTTTTGTTCAAAATTAAACGGATTACTAGCGATTAAAATAAATTTTTTATTATCTTTAAGACTCTTTTTCAGATTAAATAAAAATTGATTTTCAGAAAAGAACTCTACAGGTATTTTTTTGCCATTAACCTTTTTTATTCCACCTATATTACTAGTTAAAAACAAAACCATAATCATCACCTTTTACTTCCAATTAAATATATATTTAATTTTGTCAATCTATTTCCTTTATCTCTTTATACATACTAAAATGATATCCTTCTTTTCCATAGAATTTAATAGTATTAACATTATAAGCAAACACATCAAGTAATATATATCCATATTTTTTAATAGTAAATTATTAAAAAAGCACAATCAGATAAAACTATGCTTTCATTAAAAATGCTAAATAACCTCTATAAGCTTCATAAATATCTACTTTACTAGTAACTTCATATGGTGCATGCATATTTAATACAGCGACTCCTGCATCTATTACTTTTACATCATAATTAGCAAGGATATAGGCAATAGTACCACCACCACCTGCATCTACTTTACCTAACTCTGATATTTGATAACTAACATTATCACTATCTAATATATTTCTAAGTTCTGCAATAAACTCAGCATCAGCATCATTACTACCACTCTTACCACGAGCACCTGTATATTTACAAAAAACTAGGCCACGAGCTAAATATGATGAATTACGCTTATCCATAACACTAGCATAAAGAGGATCATATGCTGCGTTAACATCACTGCTTAACATTTTAGAGTTAGAAAAAACTCTTCTAACAGCAACAAAACTATCTTCACCTAATAAATGACAAACCTCTGCTATAGTATTTTCATAGAAACGAGATCCCATACCAGTAGAACCAACACTACCAATTTCTTCTTTATCAACTAGAATACAACATAAAGTCTTATCAGTAACTTCTGCATCTAAAAATGCCATTAATGATGAATATGCACAACTTCTATCATCCTGACCATAAGATAAAACCATACTCTTATCAAATCCCATATCACGAGCAGAACCTGCTGGAACAACTTCTATTTCACTAGATAAGAAATCATCTTCAGAAATATCATATTTCTCTTTTAATAAAGAAAGCACATTAGCTTTAACCCCTTCTTTATCCTCTCCTTTTAAAGGCATATTACCAATTAAAACATCTAAAGCTTCACCTTCAATTAATTTAGAAGCATCCTTCTTCATCTGTTCACTTGCTAAATGAGGAAGTAAATCAGTTATACAAAATACAGGATCATCATCACTTTCTCCAATATTAACATCTATCTTAGTTCCATCTTTCTTAACAATAACACCATGCATTGCTAGAGGAATAGTAGTCCATTGATACTTCTTAATACCACCATAGTAATGTGTATCAAAATAAGAAAAATCAGTATCTTCATATAAAGGATTAGCTTTCAAATCAAGTCTAGGAGAATCAATATGCGCTCCTAATATATTCATACCATTAGTAATAGAGTCATTTCCTATTATAAATAATATAACGGCTTTCCCTCTATTATCAGCATAAATCTTATCCCCTGGTTTTAATGACCTCTCTTCTTTAATATAATCCACAACATTGTGGAAACCTTTCTCTTCAGCACGTCTAATAATCTCTTTATTACATTCTCTTTCAGTCTTTGAAACAGTTAAAAACTTCTTATAATCTTCACCCATCTCAAACACTTTAGAAACTTCTACAGCACTATACTTCTTCCAAATATTCTCTTTCAAAACAATCATCCTCCTCTTTTAGTATAACACAAATTACTAAAATCATTTATATAAAATGTCTATATCAACAAAACCATTAATACCATCAATAACCCCGTCTTGACATAACTGCCACATCACATAATCTTTATCGTAATCAGTTTTATCTGTATAATGGGCAAGCCATACTTTATTAGCATTATATTTCCAAATTGCATTTAAATAATTCTTACTACCATAAAGCATAGTATCATAACCAGCATCTTCTAAAGTAGAAAAGTAAGACTCAGCCACTTCATTTAAACCATATAAACTAAGCTTCATACTATTAAATAATGTAAATGACTCAAAATCAAAGGCAATAGGTAAAGTAATATCATAATCTTTTATTTGTTTAATTACCCATTCTGCCTGTTTTTTCGCTTCCTTCTTACTGTCAGCATATGAATAAAAATAAATACCTACTTTTAACTTATTATCTAAAGCTTTTCTAATATTTCTTTTAAAGTAAGGATCAAGAACATACTCTCCACCCACACCATTTTGTGAGCCAACTCTAATAATAACAAATTCAGCTCCTGCTTCTTTTACTTTAGAAAAATCTATCGCTCCTTGCCACTTAGAAACATCAATACCAACTAAAGTATCATCAGTTTTATGTTCCTCTAATATAGCATTAAAATCAGTATAAGTAACCTCTTCACTACTTCCACCACCAGTTACACTCTTTGGCTCATAAACATTTAAAGTAAAGTCAACACTCTCAATATTTCCACTACTATCTTCTGCTTCATAAACCAAAGAATAGTTCCCTGCTGTATTTAAATCATAATCACCTTTTATTTTACAACTAGGATTACTATCATAATTATCGGCACAGAGTATCTCATCTTCTAAATTAACATCATCACCAACTCTAACACTATAACTATTAGAAAGCCATATTAAAGGCTCTTCTAAATCTTTAACTTCAACTTCAAAAACACCTTTTCTTTTTCTATTATCACTATTTAAATAAATAAACTCCACTTCTACTTTACCTAACTCATTAGTTTTAATTTTACTATTTTCTACTACTTTACCATCTATATCTTTAATAAAATATTTAACTTTTACATTACTATATACATTAACAGTTAAATCATCTTTTAAAGTAAAGCCACTATTATCAACAACAATTCTCACATTAAAATAAATTATTAAAGCAATAATTAAGCTAGCAACAACAACAATAGAAGATATTATAATCATTTTCTTTTTCACAGGAAGCATCACCTCTTACTATTTATCTTTAGAAAAAATCTTTTCTTCACTATTTACCTTTTTGACTACTTCTTTCAATAAATCATCTATATTATTAAATGGTTTCTCATTATAGTCAAGTTTATATAACCAGTCTAAATATTTAATCTTAACTGCATCATCTGGTCTCCCATAAATAACTTTATTTGAATGTAACCAATACCCAAACTCTACATTAGTAGTAAATGCAGGCATATCAGGTAAACTTCTAGGTATCCAAAACACTATAATAGAAGCCTTAGTTAATCCTTCTCTTTCCCACATCGCTTGATCTACATAATCTTCTTTAGGTTTCCATGATGAATACTCCGGAACATAAACAACACCATCAAAACCTAATTCTTCTAATTTTTTACAAGCATCAACTCTCCAAGATTTAGCATTTTCTCCTCTTGGTGTAGGACCTGCTAAAAATATAGACTTATCACTATCAACAATTTTCTCATCAGAATAATTAATTCTCACAAACATCACCTCATTAACTTTTTCTCACCTTTATTATATCATCTTTTTCTAACTCACCAATAAGTAAAGATGAATTTACATTATGTTTCATAGTATTACTAACAACTTCACTCTCACTATAATTAGCATAACAATACTTACAAAAATGTTTACAAGAATTATAATACCCAATATCAACCATTTCTACACAATTACATAGTCCACCTTTTCTAACCTTACTCTTTTTAAACCTATCTTTACCACTTAATCTTTTAGCAAGTTCTACTCCTAAACAATCACCTTTAATAAAACCATATTCTACTAAATTAATCTTTTCAAAACAAGTTTGTACTGTCATATTATAATTGCTAGCAATAGAACTAAAAGATGTTCCAATTGTTTTATAGTCATTAAAGTCAAAAGGTTTGACTCTTAAAACTTTCATATTCTTCCTTACATTTTTATAATCATCTATAAAAGAAACAATAATATGTTTAACATACCCGTTAAGTAAACTACAAAGTCTATCAAATGCTTTAATATGATAATCTAAATTATATTTATCACTTAAAAATATAGGATCATATCTAACATAAATATTATCAGAACCAATAATATTAGATATTTCTATAACACTTTCAATTATTTTATCTTTATTAAATACATTAGGTTCAATATCTCCTTTATAAGGAGTAATTGTAACATTAAATAGTATAGGCTTATTTATCTCTTTTAAGTAAGGAACAATAGGTATAGGATTCTTAGTACAAAAATAAATTAAATCTACATCAGTAAAGTATATCCTACTCACTTGTTTCTTATAAAAAGGATTTCTAACATCTACATATCCTTCTTTTAATCTATTCATAAACCAAGGAGTATAGAAAGCTACTATATCACATCTACCACTTACAAAAAGAATCATAAATATCACTACCCTAACACATTTAACATTACGAAAATTCGTAACTAATTTATTACATTTTCTCTTGCTATACAGAGATTAATTTGATACTATATTTATAAGGAACATTTAATAGTTGGGTGAGACCTCAGAAAGGAGGTCGAAATAATGAACAAGAAAGATTTTTTAATTTTATCTTTAGTAATTATTATCCTTTTTCAGAATTTGCTACTACTTTTAGTCTTAATATAGAAAAAGTCACCTAACTCGCAACTATTGAATTAGGTGTCTCTAACAAAAAAAATAATTAGAGGTACACTCAACACGCGATATTAAGTGTTCCTTTTATAGTGTATGAAATTTTTTCTTACATATACATCATATCATAATTATTACATTTATGCAAATATTTCTAATAATAAATTTAAGCTATGTTAAACTATTTCGCAGTCATATAACTCTCTATATTTACTACATCTTTTATATAATTCCTTATGTGTACCAATATCAACAATATTCCCATCATCTACAACTACTATTCTATCACATTTATTAATAGTAGATAATCTATGAGCAATAATTAGTATTGTTTTATCTTTATCTAATCCATATATAGCTTTCTGAACTTTATCTTGAGTAACATTATCTAAAGCACTTGTCGCTTCATCAAAAAGAATAATATTACTTTTCTTTAAAAGAGTTCTAGCAATAGCAAGTCTTTGTTTTTCACCACCACTTAACATCACTCCCCCTTCACCAACAAAAGTATTAAATTTATCATCAAGATCCATAATTACATCATAAATATCAGCCTTTTTACAAGCCTCTTTAACTTCATCATTAGAAGCATCTAAATTACCTATTTTTAAATTATCTAATATTGAAAAATTAAATATATAAGGACTTTGAGAAATTAAAGATATATTTTTTCTTAATGTCTTATTTGAAATATTATTAATATCTTCTCCATCAATTAGTATCTTTCCTTCATTTAATGAATATAACTTAGTTAATAATTTAAATATAGTACTTTTCCCACTACCAGAACTACCAACAAAACCAATTCTTTCTCCTTTATTAATAGTAAAACTTATATTATTTAAAACATTATCTTTTGAGTAAGCAAAAGAGACATCTTTAAATTCTATTTTACCATTTATTCTATTTATATTTTTACCTTTATCACTTTCTTTATCAAAAGTATTTCCTATTACCTCAAATACTCTTGTCGCACTCAAATTAAAATTTCTAACATGCATAGAAAAGCTATTATAAAAACTTAATAAATTCTCTATTCTAGACTTATAAGTATATATAATAACAAAGTTAGCAATAGTAAGACTATTTAAATAAACTAATAAACATCCTAGAGCATAAAATATAACATCAAATAGATCACTTACACTTCCTGAAATAAATTGAAAGTTAGAAGTAACTTTAACAATACCTATTCTTTCATCATTAATATCTTTTAATTGTCTTCTAGTTCTTTTTAATATTCCAGACTGAGCATTTAATAATTTAATATCTTGTAAGCCTCTAACTATCTCTGATATAAGTCCAGTCTTTTTCTCATCAATTAATCTTAACTTCTTAGTTCTTTCATAATAAATATTATTTCTTTTATTTTCAATTACAGCTATAATTATAAAAGAAAGTACAAAATATATAAACATATATTTATTTATAACAAATACTGCCAGAAAAACTCCTGCATTAGAAATCATATTTATAAAAACAGAACACAAATTAGAAAAAGTATTTATTATATCTTCTGTATCATTATTAATTCTATCAATAAACATCCCTGTAGTATTATCTTCTATTACTGCTGTCTTTATTTTTAATGTCTCTTCAAACATCTTAATCTGTGCATTTGTCGTTGCTTTTATAGAATATAATTCAAAAATTTTTCTAAAGAAATATAGTATTACATTTCTTAATATTTCTATAAAGAATATAATAATGGCAACTAACATCAAGTCTTTTAACAAACCATCTGTAAGTTTTAAAAGTAACTGTGCAGATAACATAGGAATAATAAAACTAAGTCCTGCTAACATCAGTGATAAAATAACAAGTATAATAAAGTAAAGTTTCTCCTCCCTAACAAAACACCAACTCATCTTTAAATTTGTCTTCAACTCTTTAAAATTATTTTTAATCTTTTTCATAAAACTCCCCCTTCAAAAAGATTTACAACTTAAGAATAACATTACAGTTAACTGGAGAGTCAATAGTTTTTTCACATAAGAAAAGAAGCAGATAAATTCTACTTCCATTAATTATTTTAAAATTTATTTACAAGCTCCTCAATATTAAAATATACACCTTTATTAACTTTAGATTCCGGATAATCTTTAGAGTTACCAATATCTATTAAATTATCTTTATCTACAACATCAACACTTTTAACACAATTCTCAAATTTACCGATTATATACTTACCATATTTATCTTCTAACTCTTCTAAAGAACGAACTGTTACAAATAATTTCATTTTATTATCTAATATTTTATTTAATTCTAATAATACTGGCACATCACATAGACCATCTAAGAAAAATGTAAATTTAATATTATTGTCTATTGAAACATTAACTAATTCATCAATTAAAATATTACCTAACCTATTAATCTTTTCATTACCAATAATAAATATAGCAGTTTTATCTTTTATATTAGATAAATCAATATCATTACCTAATAAATTATTAAGTAACATTTCTCTTACACAAAACTCATTTAGTCTCTGTTTCATAACAGAAAGAATACTACCTCTAGTCTCACTAGGTGCATAAACAGTAGTACTTCCTGCAATATAAATAGAATCAAGAACATCTAAACTATCAAAGTACTTAGTAATATTATCACTTTTACTAACCATAACCTGAATACTACCTAAATTAATCTCTTCTTCTTTTCCTTCTTTAAATAGTATTAAAACTAAAGCCATAAAATAATCTGCTGCACTATTTTCCCAAAAAGGA
>CASEDN010000036.1 GCA_949286645.1 uncultured bacterium | reverse complement strand
CACTAAATCTTACTACTTTATCTTCAATAGATGGACAGTATCTTGGTCCTACTCCTTCAACATAGCCTCCATACATACTAGATTCATTAAGATGTTCGTTGATTATTTTATGAGTTAATTCATTAGTATAAATTAGATAACATGGTAGTTGGTATTTATAAGCAAGAGCGGTGGTGTTGTCATATGAGAATGTTATATCTTCACTACTTCCTAATTCTTCTTGCATTTTAGAAAAGTCAACACTACTCTTTTCAATACGTGGTGGAGTTCCTGTTTTTAATCTTAAGATATTAAAGCCTAAATCTTTTAAGAAAGGACTTAAGTAGTTGCTGGCTTTTTCACCATGAGGACCACCTGCAGTCTTTTGATCCCCTACTAATATTGCTCCTTTTAGATATGTTCCTGTTGTTAAAATTACGGCTTTACTTTTTATTTCTTCGCCACTTTCTAATACTACTCCACTTGCTTTATTATCTTTTATAATAAGTTCTTTTACTAAACCTTCTTTAATATCTAAGTTATCTTGACTCTTTAGAGTCTTTAACATTTCTTCTTTATAGATAACTTTATCTGCTTGAGCACGTAAGGCTCTAACAGCTGGCCCTTTTTTAGTATTTAGCATCTTCATTTGTAAAGAACTCTTATCAGTATTTTTAGCCATTTCGCCACCTAAGGCATCTATTTCTCTTACGACTATTCCTTTAGCAGGTCCTCCTATAGAAGGATTACATGGCATATCGGCAATATTATTAATATTACCAGTTACTAAAAGTGTCTTGTGGTTAAGTCTCGCACTGGCAAGACATGCCTCTATACCGGCATGACCTCCTCCTACAACAATTACTTCATAATTCATCTAACATCACGTCTTTCTATTTTAATTCTAGTACTTTTTCTTTTTGTCTTTCCTTTATTTTTTCTCTAAATTGTTTTTGGCTGTATATAAAAGATAATGTTTGACCTAAGCTATGTTTAGTTGACATTCTTCTATTTGGTATAGCCAAGTTTTCTTCTCTAAATTTTGACATCCACTCTCTTTGAAATAATATTGAATCATGTTCAGTTACTTTCTTACTTTTAGGCTCTAAATCTTCTTCTAAATATCTTTCTTCTATTATTTCACCGATACTTCTATCATCTGATTTATTATATATTAGAACAAAACTATTGCCATCTTCTATTGCTTTGTTTATCTATAATTGATTAAATAAAATTGAATTTTTCTTAGTAATTTTTTCGTTCATTTCTATCATTCCTTTCTTATTTTCCTACACAGAAGTTTGCAAATAACTCATCTAATAGTTCATCACTATAACTTTCTCCAGTGATTGAACCTAAGATATCAAATACTTCTTTTAAGTCTATTTCAATTATATCAACAGGGGCATCTGTTTCTAAACTAACTTTAGCATCTCCTAAACTCTTAAGGGCTTTTTTAGCAAGAGTTAATTGTCTTTCATTAGCAAGATAAGTGTAATCATCTTCTTTTATTTCTGATAGTTTAAACATACTCTTTATTTCTTCTTTTAATGGTTCTATTCCATCTAGGGTATTAGTATTAGTGCTTACAATATGTTTAAAGTCTAACTTATCTGTATCAATTTTCTTTGATAAATCATTCTTATTTAAAACTATAATTGGATTTTTATCTTTTACTTTATCTAAGATGAACTTATCATTATCATTTAACTTTTCACTAGAGTTTAGTACTACTATAATAAGGTTAGCTTTGTTTATTAAAGATAAACTCTTCTCTACTCCTATTTTTTCGGCTAGATTATCAGTATCTCTTATACCTGCTGTATCTATTAAAGATAATTCTATACCATCAAAAATAATACTTCCTTCAACAATATCTCTTGTTGTTCCTTCAATATCAGTAACAATAGCTTTATCTTCTTTTAGGAATCTATTTAAAATACTACTCTTTCCTACATTAGGTCTACCGATAATAATTGTCTTAATACCATTTTTAATAATTTGTCTTTCTTCTGACTTTTTTACTAAGTTTTGTAAATCTTTTTCTAAATCATTTATTACTTCTTTTAATTCTTTCTTAGTAACTTCTTCTATATCATAGTACTCAGGATAATCTATATTTACTTCAATGTTTGCAATAACATGTTTTAATTTGTCTCTAAAACTATTGATATATTTCTTTAGGGAACCTTCTAGTGATGATAAAGCTAATTTTCTACTATTATCTGTCTTACTATCTATTAAATCCATTACTGCTTCTGCTTCTGTTAAATCTATTCTACCATTAAGAAAGGCTCTTTTAGTAAATTCACCTGCTTCGGCTTTTCTTGCTCCTTTTTCTATTAATAGTTCAAAGATACTAAGTGTTGTTGCAATACCACCATGACAATTTATTTCTACAATATCTTCTCTTGTAAAAGTTTTAGGGGCTTTCATAACGGTTACTAATACTTCATCTATATCTTCTTTGCCATTATTAATAAAACCATAGTTTATAGTATGAGAATCTACTTTAGTTAAATCTTTTCCTCTAAAAATTTTATTTACTAAAGTTATAGAATCTTTACCACTTACTCTTATTATGGATATCGCTCCTACTCCTAATTTTGTTGAAATTGCAACTATTGTATCAGACATTTTTCTTTACTCCTATTCTTTTTACTTTATCTTGTTCTTTAGAAATACCTAAAGCTTTATGGGCCTCAGTTCCAAAGAAAGCTTCCTTTTCTCTTTCGGTTAAATTATCTTTTTCATATAGATATTCTAAATCTAAAGATGGTAGTTCTCTTACATTCTTTATATCATAATTTTGAGGATTTTCATATATCTTAAAACTTAAAATTTCATCAACTTTTTTATCATCTTCATAGTGAATATAAGTTTGAAGAGTATTTCTTACAGCACATATATATCTATTTAATTCTTCAACATCAGTCTGTAAAGGTAAGCCTTCACTTTCCTTAATAGTTAAAAGATATTTTAAAATTGTTTTGCAAGAATAATATTTTTTATTATTTTTTTCCTTATTATATATAATACCATCTATTGAAATTAAATCTTCTACTATTTTTAACGCTTTATTATAGTATTTTAATGTTTTTATATTTTCTTCATATTGTTTAACCTCTATATATTCGATAAATAATTTTTCTATTTTATCTTTAAGTTCTGCTCTTAATGGATCTTTGTAAATTTTATTTTGTTTTAAATTTTTTCTTTTTTCTACTAAACTGATATAGTTTTGAACTTTTGGATAAACTAGCAATTCTTCTATATTAATTTTTATTTTATCTATTTCAATAGTTAAGGCTAACTTTAAAAACTCTAAATCATTTATATTTTCTGTTACTTCTTCTTGCATGTAACACCTTCCTTTCCTTTTTCAGTCTTATTATTATATTGAGGTTTGCGAAGACTGTAAAGGTTAAATAAGGAAAGTTTTAGAAATTAGTCAAAACTTTACAAAAAAACCTAATCACGTGGTTTTATAACAACACAACGATTAGGTTCTTCTCCTACACTTTCAGTATAAACATATTTATTATTATTTAAGATGTTATGAACTAGTCTTCTTTGATACGAGTTCATAGAGTCCATTTTTACTTCTACTTTAGTCATCTTTACTTCTCTTGCTAACTTCTTGGCAAGTATTTCTATTCTTCTATCATTTTTTTCTTTATAATCACTAACATCTATTAAGAAACGATAGTTAGTATTTATTTCTTTTGTAAGAATAGCATTTACTACAGTTGTTAAGGCTTTTAAGTTTTTACCATCTTTTCCTATTAATAAAGCATCATTAGTAGAATATAGGCGATATGTTGGAGTATCATTATTAACGGTTATTTCTAAATCTATTTCAAATCCCATATCTTTTAAAAGGTTCTTTATGACTTTTTTTAGATACTCTTTTACTTCTCTTTTTTCTATTACTTCTATTTCAACTTTTTTGGAAAGAAGTGTTTTCTTCTCTTCTTTTGTATTAATTATTAAGTTTTCTTCTAGTTCTTGTAAATCTATTTTAGCTTTAGATACTGCTTCTTCATATGTTTTTCCAGTGTAACTATGTTTATTTACCATGTTTTTCCATCCCCCTCATTACAACAATATTTTGAACTATAGCGAATATATTACCTACTGACCAATATATCCCTAAAGCGGATGGCATAAAGAATGCTGTTATGATAATAATTACACTCATCATAATAGGCATCATTTTCATAGATGGATCAGTTGCACTATTACTTGTTGTCTTAAACATGAAGATGGTTGAACCACCGATTATTAGCAATAGAATTATATAAACATAGAATGTTTCACTTGAAAATCCTACTAGTGGAGTTGTTCCTAATTGCATTCCTAAAAAGTTTTCTTCAAAGATTGCTGGCACTCTATTTATTGCTTCTAAGAATGCAAATAAAAGAGGTAATTGAATAAATGATATTAAACAACTTGTTAAAGGATTGAAATTATATTTTTTATAGACCATCATCATTTCTTGATTTTGTTTTAACATAGAATCTTGGTCTGTTTTACCTTCATATTTCTTTTGAATTCTAGCAAGTTCTGGAGAAGCTTTTTTCATCATCTCACTTTGAACTGCCATTTTTCTTGTAAATGGAAATAGTATAATTCTTATTATAATAGTAATTATTATTATACTAAGCGCGAAACTACCTATATATTTACCTAATGTTAAGATTAAAAATGCTAGTGGTTTAACAAATATTCCTGTCCATAGTCCATCATATTTAGTATCTCCTGGGGTAAATTCTGAACATTTTGGTAAATCTTTTAACTTTACTCCATTTTCTTCATATAACTTTCTAGTTTGTTCATTTTCTGGTTGACATAGGATATTTTCTGTTAATGATTGACCTGTTTCTGGATTTTGAACTGCTTTATTATCTTTATCTACTAAAGTTGTAGTACATCCTGTTGCTAGAAATAGTAACATTACTACAATGATAATTTTTGATTTTATTTTACTTTTCTTCATATAATGCTCCTTACTTAATTTTATCTAATAAATATTGTAAGCTGCTAGATAGTTCTTGATAAGAGAGACTAAGACAGCTATTTCTTATTATTATAATACAATTATAATTTTTTTCATAGTTTTTGTTATAGTTTCTTATAATTGCCCTAACTTTTCTTTTTAAATTATTTCTAATATGAGCCTTCCCTACTTTCTTAGGAAAGGTTATTCCGTATTTAGTAGGAGAATCTTACTTTTCTTTAAAAAAGATAACAAAATTATAGTTTTTAATCTTTTTACCTGTTTCTATTATTTCATCAAAGACTCTACTTTCTTTTACTATGTACTTCTTGTTCATCTAATCACGTCCTAAAGTTAAAAAAACACTGCAAAAACAGTGAATTTTATTTTACTAATTCTTTGCGTCCCTTCTTACGACGACTATTTAAAATATTACCAGCACTTGCTTTACGTGCGAAGAATCCATGTTTCTTTGCTCTTCTTCTTTTATTTGGTTGATATGTTCTTTTCATTATAACACCTCCAGACTTGAAATCTACATTATTATAATAGGTAGTGATTGTCTTTGTCAAGAAATTATTACCTTAAATATATTTAATTGTGACTATTCAGCGAAAATGTTACACTTTTAATGCTAAATATTCAGGAAAAATGTTACACCTAAGGAATTGATATTAATCAATTTCTTTTTTTTGTATTATTCAGGGAAAATGTTACAATATTTTGTGCT
>CASEDN010000035.1 GCA_949286645.1 uncultured bacterium | reverse complement strand
GTCTAATAGAAAACGAAGATGCTTTTAGAAGAGCGGCTAGAGCAGATAGAAGAAGTGGTACAAGTTACATGTAGACTTATTAGGATATGGTTAGGGAATATGGAAGAGATGGTTCTAATCTAAACCCTAATTTAGCACAACCTGGATATGATAGAAGTCTATATGAACAACCGGTTAAAGCTCAAGTTAGTACTAGTAATCCAGATCTGATTCGTCTTAATCCAAGATATAAAGATCCAGAAGAGCTAGACGAGGCATTTTAGTCATTAAACCCTGGATTAATACGACACGAAATGGGCCATAGTACAGATATAAAATCTGGTTTAGATTATACTAAAAGCTTAGCGGATCCTAGCAAATTTGAGTCAGAAAGTAGAATAAAAGAAATGTACCCTAAGAGTTATAAAACTATTTAGGATTACCTGCTTAACGGTAGTGAGATTAAATCCCACATGAATGAATTTAGAGACTTTCTATTTCATAAGGGTGAATACTAGCCTAAAGAAACTATAAATAGTATTAGAAGGAAATTAGATAAGTACGGATCTTAGTTTAAGAATCTTAATATACTTTTCGATCTATATAAAAATAAACGGTAGTTTGTTAATGATTATAATCTAATACCTATTACAGCTACTGAAAATAATAATAACCTGGTTTAAAAATCTAATTATATATAATTATGGAAACAAATATACTAAACGGTTTTGAAGCATTTGTAGACGGTTTACTTCCTGGAAATATGAAAACAGAGGAGAATAAGATTGATTAGAATACTGCTTCAGAGGAATTAACAGATGAGGAATTAGAAGCTATACGTAAATAGAATAAATCTGAAGAATCTGAAGATAATGAGGAGGAAGATAATAAATCTGTGAGAAAGACTAAAGATACTAAGAAAGTAGAAGAGGAGGATGAGGATAATGAATCTGATGATATTGTTGACAATGATGACAACGATAATGATACCAATCAATCTGATGAACAAGAAGCAATAACCGCATTCTTTGATACTTTATCTGATAAATTAGGTTGGGATGATATTGAAGATGACGAAAAACCTAAAACTGCAGAGGATCTTATTGAGTACTTTAAAGAAGTAATTGAGGATAATTCTAAGCCAGACTATGCCAGCGAAGAAGTAGAAAAGTTAGATGAGTTTGTACGTAATGGAGGTAACTTAAAAGATTATTTTCAACTAGATGCAGATATAGATCTTGATAATATAGTAATTGAAGATAATGAAGTAAACCAAAAAGCAGTAGTAAGAATGCTTTTAAAAGAAAAAGGTTTTAGTTCTAGCAGAATCGATAAGATGATTAATAAGTATGAAGATGCCGGTATACTAGAGGATGAAGCTTAGGATGCTATTGAAGATCTTAAAGAGATTAAAGAAGCTAAAAAGAAATAGCTATTAGAAGAATAGCAAAAATAGGCGCAGGCTGTAAAGCGTCAACAACAAGAATTCTTTAATAACGTTATGAACGAAATAAAAGGGATGGATAGTATTTACGGTATTGCTATACCTGAAAAGGATAAAAAAGCATTGCTGGAATATATATTCAAACCTAACTCTAAAGGCGTTACTAAATATCAAGAAGATTACGCTAAGAGTTTAAAGAATCTAGTTACCTCTGCTTACTTTACTATGAAGGGTGATAGTATTATCGCAATAGCAAAGAAAGAAGGTAAAAAAGACGCTATTGACAATTTTAAGAATACTTTAACCAAAAATACTGGTGTCAATAAGCGGTCTAAACGAATGATTGAAAAAGATGATAACGGCTCTATATGGAGTACGTTTACGCGACAACTACGCGCATAATATTAAAGTATAACTTTTAAAAGTAAACTAACTAGTATTTTATGGATAATAATATTCTTAATAATTTAGTTTTATACAAAGGTCGCTGGTTTTCGGATCTGATCGATACTGCTAAGATCTCGATCGCTTCACAGCAGCGCCCTTATGAAGTAGCAACAGTTTTGTCTTATGTATTTGGTACTAAGGATAACGGTTATAGCACGTCTTTGGATATGCTGACTGGTGGTCTTGGTAACGTGATGACTATTGATTAGCCTTCTTTTGAGTGGTCTGTAGTTATTGATCAGGACCGTGCTGTTACGATTCGTGATGCTAAGTGGAATGGTACTACTGTAACAGCTGGTTCTACTCCTGGTCTCGGCAATACTCCTATCATTCTCTATCTGGAAGACAACTGGTTTGCTTCTGGTGCTGTACTGGAATTTGACAATAAGGACTTCCAGGTACGTGTATCTGGTGCTCCCTATCAGGATGGTAATCTGTGGGTTTACACTTGTTTTATCGCAGATGGTAATCCTGCATCGTATATTCCTGCTGAGTACCTCGAAGCTGGTAAGCAGGTATCTCGTCTTGCTTCTGCATACGAAGAATACAGTGAAGAGGGTGATATCCTGAACTATAACACTCACTTCAAGATGCGTAACTATCTTACTACGATTCGCATCAATTACGACATTACGGGTTCTGCTTACTCTACCGTAATGGCTATTAAGCTGAAGGATCCTGCAACGGGTAAGAGTTCGTATCTGTGGGCTGATTATCAGGAATGGAAGGCTCTTCGTGAATGGTATAAGCGCTGTGAACGTATGCTTGTATACATGAAGTCTAACGTCAATAAGGATGGTAGCTGTAACTTGAAGGGTACTAATGGCCGTCCTGTTTATATTGGTGCTGGTCTGCTTGAGCAGATTGCTCCGTCTAACCGTCGTACGTATACTAAGTTGACGGCTGAACTGTTGGAAGACTTCCTGTTCGATCTGTCCTATAACTGTCTGGGTACCAACGAACGTAAGTTTGTTGCTTTGACTGGTGAGATGGGTATGCGTGAATTTGACCGTGTACTGAAGGAAAAGGTTGCTAACATGAACTTGATCGATAATGTATTTGTGACCGGTTCTGGTGATAGCTTGACTTTCGGTGGTCAGTTCAAGACTTATAAGATGACGAACGGTATCGAGTTGACGTTGAAGTATTTCCCGCTGTATGACGATATTGTTTATAATCGTGAATTGCATCCGGTAACTGGTAAGCCGAAGGAATCTTATCGTATGACGTTCTTGGATCTCGGTCGCCGTGATGGTGAGGCTAATATCGTTAAGGTAGTACGCAAGGATCGTGAGTTCGTTACGTGGTATACTGGTGGTGCTGTTGCTCCGTCTGGTTATGCTAAGTCGAAGGATACTCTGAGATCTAACGGTAAGGACGGATATACTGTCTATTTCTTGGGAGAAATGGGCATCATGTTGAAAGATCCTAGAGCTTGCGGAGAATTAATCATGGCTTAAGTGGAATAATTAAAAAATATTTTGGTTAAAATGATAACTTTTTCTAATATTTTACGTTATATAGATATATAACCAAAATATTTAAATATGGAAGAAAAAGTTTATCACGTATATAAAATAATAAACAACGCGAATGGCAAAATCTATATTGGAGGAACCTCTCAATCTATTAGTGATCGTTTAAGAGAGCATTGGTATAAAGTTCAAAATGGTCAAGAGAGTCCTCTATATAGAGCCATGCGTGAATATGGAAAAGGATGCTTTGATATTGAAGTAGTCGAAGACTGTAAATCTAGAGAAGAACTAGATAATAGAGAACGCTATTGGATTGCTAAGTTAAGTTCTACTAATCCTGAAATTGGATATAACATAAAAGCTGGTGGAGATATATTCTACCATACAGATTTAACTAAGCTAAAAATTAGTAAACTACACAAAGGTAAAGTAAGCGAAAAAAGAGAACCTGTATTACAGTATAGTTCTAGTGGTTATTTTATTAGAGAATATACCAGTTTAACAGAAGCAGCTGAAGATAATCACGTTCAAAGATGCTCTTTAATTAGAGGTCTACAAAGAAAAGTAAGTAGACCTACGAAAAAGAACGTTTACATGTGGTTTTACAAAAAAGAGTTTACTGAAATCCCCGATTGGATAGATCCTAAAACCTATTATATTAATCTTAATTACAAAGCTAGCTTCTCTGAAAATGCGGTAAAAGCTAGAGCAAAAAGATTTACAAAAGGAGATATGTCAGAGCTTACTACTCCGGTAGAACAGTATGATTTAGATGGAGTTTTAATAGCTAAATATTATGGTATTACTGAAGCTTCTAGGAAAACAGGAGTAAGCACTACTACAATACGTAAACAAATTAATGATCCTAATTACTTCTCTACTTTGAAAAGTAAATCAAAAACAAAATATATTTGGAAGAAAGCTGATGTAAACGATCCAGATATACAAACTTCTCAAAAAGAGTTATTACAAAAAGTTGCTGAAAAAAATCGTAGAATAATTCAAGCTTTTGACGTTTGCGGCAATTTAGTCAAGCAGTATAACGGTAGAAAAGAATTTGAAAAAGCAGAGCATTCTGATTACAGAACAGTAGTAAATTATATTATTGAAGATTCTCCTTGGAGAGGTTACTACTGGAAGATTATAACTAACTGAATAAATCTAATATATCTATATTATGGAAGTAATCGTTAGAATATTAAAGGTTAATCCTTGGACAGGGTTAACTAAATGGCCCACTACTTTTGACTACGTAGGTCCTTACTGGACTAGATCCGGTAATATTTATACAGGTCTTACTAATGAAGATGCACGTAGACTTGAGAAAGCATTAGGTAAACAAGAAGGAGAATTAAATCCTAATAGCGATTTTTGGACTACCTTCGCAGTACGTATTGGTGCTAAAGACCTCATTCTTAATACAGATAGACCTATGGATGAACTCTAGTATCTGTTCCTTAAGAATCATAAAAGAGTTGCTGTTGGCTTAAGCAACATTGACCCGTCTAAAGATTATGTAATGATCAATAGTGACGCTGAAGCTGAACAGCAGAATAAAGCTAATAAAACTAAGCGTGAAGCCTATAGAGAGTTAGATAAGATGTCAATCGAAGATATGCGTAAGTGCTTGCGTCTATACGGTATGAAATCTGATACTATGTCTAATGAGCTAGTAGAAGCTAAACTTACAGAACAAATTGAGAAATCACCAGAGAAGTTTATGCTTAAATGGGTTAACAACGCTGATAAAGATATTAACTATCTGATCGAAGAAGCTATTGCTAAGAATATTATACGTCGCAATAGATCACAATATTTCTTTGGTACAGATATGATTGGTAACGGCTTAGATGATGCAATTGCTTATCTGAAGGATAAGAAGAATCAAGAAATTATGCTAGCCATCCAACAGGAAATAAAATCGAAGTAATT
>CASEDN010000034.1 GCA_949286645.1 uncultured bacterium | reverse complement strand
TTAGAAACAAGTTTTAGTAAGATATATATGATAGTAATGATATTAATAACACTCTTAGTAGTAGGAGGATATTTTTCTTATGCAATGTTTACAGTAAGTAAGGAAAAGAGTAATGCCATAAGTATAGTAACAGGTAACTTAGCTTATAAACTAGAAGTAGATGGAGAAGAAACTAATACTTTGGTAGTGCCTTCATATACTTTTAAAGAATTTATAATTACATTAAGTAATACCAATAATAGAGTAGCAAGGTTTAATTTCTATTATGAAGGAAGTTTACCCACTGGGGTTAAGGTGGGGTATGTAGAAAGTGAAGGATATAATATAACCCCAATATCTACAGGAGTTAATTTAGAAAAAGCTGATACTAGTGGAAGTAGTAATATATATAAAATAGTTGTAAATAATTTAAGTAGTGATGAAATAAGAATTAATTTAGGAGTAGAAGTAGGATTAGATTATAATGATTTAGAACTACCAAGCAATGGCCATTTATTTAATAAGTATGAAAAAACATTGGCTGATGTCTTGTTTGTTGATAGTACTAATAGTATAGATACAACAGATGATGAACAACTTTTTATAACAGGAGAAGATCCAAATAATTATATTTGGTATTCAGGCAAGTTATGGAGAGCGGTGTCTATAGATCCTAGTGATAATAGTGTTAAATTAGCAACAGAGTGGGATATAAGCGCAATTACTTTTGGCTATGATAGTACTGCCTTTGAAGAAAGCAATGTGAAAGAATGGTTAAATGATGAAAGTGTAGATGGATTTTTATATAACTTAAGAGAACCAGAGAAATTTATAAAGATGGATAGTGAATGGAATGCAACAATGATGACAACAACAGATAAGCCACCTAAAACAACGATGGTAACATCTCCCGTGGGATTATTAAACATATATGAATATACCATGAGTTATAGTGGTACAACTGCTAGCAATGGTTATTTAAATAATGGACTTTACTGGTGGACATTAACTCCATATAATGAAGAATTTTTATACCGTGTTAGTTATGATGGAAGTACTGGAAATTATTCTTATTTTAATAATTTAGGCTTTAGACCAGCAATAAATTTAAAGCCAGGGATTATGACAGTAGATGGAAGCGGGACAGAAGATGATCCTTACCGTTTAGAAGGAGATAACGATAACAATCTTAATGGAACTTTACTAAATACAAGATATAGTGGAGAATATATAAGTTTTGGAACAGGAGAAAACAATTTATACAGAATAGTAAGTCATGAGATTAATGGATTAACTAAAATAACAAATGAGGAACCACTAAAGAATGATGGAAGCTTTGTTACTGTCGATTTTGGAGATAATAATGTATTTTCTAGTAATAATACAATAGGCTCATTTTTAAATAATGATTATTTAAATCCAAGTAATGGTTATCTAACAAACGATCAAGTTAATATGATAGAAGATAATACTACCTGGTATTTAGGAAGAATAGAATCTGGTAATTCATATAAATTAGCTAAATACATAGATACAAATATGTCGGGATATGTATCAAGTATTAATGCTAAAGTTGGTCTTTTGAGATATGGAGAATTAATGTCAGGGCAATTTGAAAGATATGCTTTAAGAGGAGAAAGCACAAATTCGGGCTTAACTCGTTACTATTGGTTATTGACACTAGGGTCTGGTTCTGAACTTATATATCGTGTCAGTGCTAATGGTGCTTCAGGACCTGGTTATACTATTAATCGGGGACCTTTAGGTATTAAAGTATCTTTAAATTTGAAATCAGATGTAATAATAACAGGGGGTAATGGTACGAAGAATGATCCTTTTGAGTTATCGTAAATATATTTTTTATATGAAGGACAAATACATAATATTTACAGTTTAGAAATTAAAAATAAAAGAAAATTTGAAATCTCTTGAAAAAAATATTCTCTTTTGCTATACTCTATGTAAGGTAAGGTGATTATAATGAGTTCTAAGATGAATCAAAGAGGTCAAATAAAGAAAAGTAAAGAAAAAAGAAGTCAAGATAAGTTGGAGAAAGCAATGAATGATGTAAAGAAGATTGGTATTATATCATGTTGTTTAATAGTTGTATTATTAGCAGTAGGAATTTTTATTAATCCAAAAGAAAGTTATGCAGCAGGATTTTTAGGGCAACTTCCTGATAGCTTTTATTCAGGTATGACAACTGAAAGTCAACATTTAATTAGTGATATATCATTACCTTTAGAATTCTATGGAACTAGTGGTAATGATAGATTGAGCTATATTTATTGTATGGATCATCGTTTAGGTATGATGGGTGCTACAGCAGAAGACCCTTCACTTGCTCATTTATATGAAAAAGGTTCTTCTGTTAAATCAAGTTTTAGTTTAGGTTCAACAGGTCGTAGTGCAACTTACAATGGTTTAATCTATATATTACAAAATGATACTATTACAGGTAATGGTGCAACTGATTATTATATAACTCAGTTAGCAGTATGGTGGTATTTAGATAGAGCTAATGGATTTGATGATAATTTCAATTATACATCTTATGATCTAGGAACTGCTACAACTAGCGAAGATGGTAAATATAATAATTATGGTGATTATGCTTTCTATAACAATTTATCTGCGGCAGATAAAGATAAAATTGCAGCTGATTCTACTTATGGTCAACATGTTGTTAGATTAGTAGAAGGAGCTATTGCTAATCAAAATAACTATAATGATAGTCTTGGTTCACAAGATATTACTATAGATACTGCAAATATTACTTATACAGTAAATAATGATTATTTAGAGACTAGTGTTATTAGACCTATTAGTTCTAATAGTACTCTTGAAAGTTATTCTGTTCAAATTAATAATGCTGTTGGTAATGTAGAAATACTTGACGAAAATAATAATCCAATTAGTACTAACAATATTAGTGCTAATCAAGGATTTAAGTTAAGAGTACCGCTAAGTGAAGTAGAATCTGAAAACTTTAAAGCTGATATTACAGTTGTAGGATATTTTTCAAACTTTTATGACGCTTATGTTTATAATCCTAATCCAAGTGATCATTCAGGAGTTCAATTACAAAGAGCTTTACTTGGTCTTATTGAAAGACCATCTGCTCCTACAACCATCAATTTAGAGGCACCAGCAATTCCTGTGCCAGATACTAATAGTACATCATATTTATTATATGGAGTAGGTGCTTTAATTATAATAGCGGGTATTGTCTTAATAGTTGTGGCTAGAAGACCAGATAATGCAAAAAAGAAATAAGAATATGAGAAGCCAACTCTTTAAAGTTGGCTTTTTCTTCCTTACAATAGGAATATTAGTATTTATTAGTACACCTCTTGTTAAGTTGCGTGATGAAGTGTTTGAGGAAATGAGATTAGCTATATTTCAGTTAAATATAAATAAAAATAATAAAAATAACACAACTATTAATAATGTTAATACTGAGAATTTAGAGGTAACTGCTGAAAATAATGAGGAAGCTAAAAAAAATGACAAAAAGGCTAATTATTCTTATATTGGAGAGTTGTCAATACCTAAAATAAAATTAAGACGTGGTTTTGTTTCTAAAGAATCAAAATATAATAATATACAATATAATGTAGCTATTGCAAATGAAGCAGATTATCCAGATGTTGATAGGGGAAATTTTATACTTATGGCACATTCTGGTAATGCTTATATATCTTTTTTTGATAAATTATATAAACTTGAAATAGGTGATGAAGCTAGTGTTAGTTATAATGCTAATACATATAATTACCGCTTAACTAATATATATAATCAAGCAAAGATTGGTACTGTATCAATATATCGCAATCAGTCTAAAAAAGCTTTAACTTTAATTACATGTACAAATAATGATGATTATAATCAAACAATTTATATTTTTGAAGAAATATAAGAATAAAGAGGAGGATTAAGATGGATTTAAGTATAATTGAACAATTAATAACATTTGTAACAATTCCTTTTCAATCTTTTTTAACTATTGAAATATTTTTAATTTTTATTATTTTTCTTATATTTTTAATTTACAATGAAAAAAGAAATAATAAAAAGGTTAAAATATCTCTTTCTGCACTTATTATCTTCTTTTTTTCTTTATTAGTTTTTTATTTTTCAGAAGATATAAGCTTCGTACTTAGTGAAATTGTTAAAACTGTAATTAGATGCTTTTATTTTCCTAATATTATCTTTTATATTTTTACTGCTGTTATTTCTTTAGTTTTATTAATATATACAATTTTAAAAAAAAATCTGACTAAACTAAATAAAATTATTACTTATATATTTTCAATTATACATCTTTATTTATTTACTAATTTTATATCTTTGGCAATTATTAATAATATATCATTAGTAGATACAGCTAATATCTATAAACATAATAATATGTTTGTAATAGTTTTATTTAGTCAAATTATCTTTATACTTCTTATAATTTACAAAGTAATCTATCATTTTTGTTATATTAGGTATGAAAAATTGAAAAATACAAAGTAAAATGATATAATGTCTAGGAGTGAGGTAATTATGAAGAAAAAAGTAATTAAACTTAAAAATAAAATTATTAAAAATATAAAAAGAGTAAAAGAAGAGAAAATGATAAGTAGTTATTTTAAAGATAATAGACTTTTTCTTGTCTATGTTTTAGTGTGTGTATTAAATTCTACATTACTTAGAATTTTTACTATGCCTACAATGGAAAACTACTTATCGTTTAAACCAATTATTGCAGATCTTGCTGTTGTAACTATTATTGGTTCTTTTTCATACTTACTTAAAGGAAAGAAAAGATATCTTTATCTTTTGATCTGTGCTATTATTTTTACTGCTATATGTACAATAAATTCGGCATATTATACTTTCTATACATCATTTGCTAGTGTTTCTATGTTATCACTTACTCAGTATATTGGAGAAGTGGGAGATGCTGTAGTTGAAAATGTATTACAAATTAAAGATTTAGTTTATATATTTCCTCTTTTATTCTTTATATATTATTATCATCGCCTTGTAAAGAAAGATAGATATAAAATTTATACTAAAGAAAAAAGAATTAAAAAATTTAAAAATACCATAATAACTGGTGGTGTTATTCTTCTTCTGTTTGTGGTTTCTTTATCAAGTCTTGAGATAAGTAGGTTTGTTAAACAATGGAATAGAGAATATATTGTTATGAGGTTTGGTATTTATATGTATCAAGGAAATGATATTGTAGCAAGTATAAAACCACAAATTTCTGCTATGTTTGGTTATGATGATGCTAAAAAAGAATTTAATGAATATTATCAAGATAGACCTAATGAACAAGATTATACTAACGAATATACTAATATTCTTGAAGGACGTAATGTTATTGTAATTCATGCAGAGTCTATGCAGGATATTGCTATTAATAGAACTTTTAATGGAGAGGAAGTTACACCAAATTTAAATAAATTAATAGAAGAAGGTTTATACTTTAATAATTTTTATTCTCAAGTAAGTGTTGGAACAAGTAGTGATACAGAACTTACATTTAATACAAGTTTAATGCCAACGCAAAATGGAACTGCTTTTGTAAGTTATTTTGATAGGACTTATATAGCAACTCCATCTTTGATGAAAGAAAAAGGATATTATACATTTAGTATGCATGCTAATAATGCTGATTTTTGGAATAGACGTGCTATGCATAATTCTCTTGGTTATGATAAATTTTATAGTAAAGAGACTTATGATGTAGATAAAGAAAATATTATAGGACTAGGTTTATCAGATAAAGAATTTTTTGCACAATCAGTAGAAAAAATAAAAAATATTAGTGAAGAACATAATAAATTTTATGGATTGTTAATCACTCTAACGAATCATACGCCATTTTCTGATACTGATAAATATGGAGAATTTGCTGTTACTATGAAAACTACTGTGACTAATGAAGATGGAACTGAGGAAGAAATAGAAGCTCCATACTTAGAAGGAACAAAACTTGGTAATTACTTTAAATCAGTTCATTATGCTGATGAAGCTTTAGGAGAGTTCTTTAATGAATTAGATAAAAATGGATTGCTTGATAATACTGTGGTAGTATTATATGGAGATCATGATGCTAGGTTACCAAAAAGTGAGTTTAATTTAATGTATAATTATGATCCTGTGACTGATGATATTAAAGATGAAGAAGATCCAACTTTTGTAGAATATGATAGCTTTGATTATGAACTAGACCGTAAAGTGCCTTTATTAATTTGGACAAAAGATGGTGCTGTTAAAGGACAAGTTGATTATACTATGGGTATGTATGATGCTATGCCTACTTTAGGTAATATGTTAGGATTTTATAATAAATATGCCTTAGGTCATGATATATTTGAAACTAAATATGATAATATTGTTGTCTTTCCTAATGGCAATTGGGTAACTAATTTAATGTATTATAATAGTCAAAAAGGAGAATATAAGCTTCTTAAAGATTCTATAATAGATGAAAATTATATAACAGAAAATAATGATTACGCTGAAAAACTATTAAATGTTTCAAATAAAGCTATTGTCTTTGATTTATTTAATCCAAATAGTGAAGAACAAGCAGGAAAAGCTGTATCTAAAGAGAATTAGAGGGGAGTAAACTATGAAACTAAAGAAAAAAGTAAAAGTAATATTAATAATAGCAATTATCTTAATAGTAGCAGGACTAGCATTCCTTGCTTATGAAAGTGTAAAGCCTAAAGCAGTTAAAACAGCAACTGTTGAAAATGAAATAGAAGAGTATGGATATACCCTTAAATCTACAAGAAATGATAGGTATAAGGAAGCATTTCAAGAACTAAAAGACATTTTAAGTAAGAAAGATGTTGATGAAGAAGCTTATGTTGAACAGATTAGTAAAATGTTTATAATGGATTTCTATACTTTAAATGATAAACTTGCTAATACTGATGTGGGTGGAATTGATTTTGTACATGCTGATGCTAAAACTAACTTCTTAGAAAAGGCAGAAGATACTGTTTATAAGTATGTAGAAAATGATATTTATGGTAATAGAGAACAACAATTACCAGAAGTTACTGAAGTAACTGTTGAAACGGTCGAGAATATAGAGTATACTATAGGAACAGATTTTACAGATGATAATGCTTATCAGGTGGAAGTTTCCTTAAAATATAAAGAAGATATGGATTATCCTACTAAAGCGACACTTATCTTTGTACATGAAGATAATAAGTTATCCTTAGTAGAAATGGAATAATATCTTCTTTTTCTTTAAAATGGAGTGATGAATGATGGAAAGATTACAAAAAGTAATAGCAAATGCAGGAGTTACATCAAGACGTAAAGCTGAAGAATTAATTAAAGAAGGTAGAGTAACAGTAAATGGTGTTATAGTAACTGAACTTGGTATTAAAGTAACTAACAAAGATATAGTCAAAGTAGATGGTAAAGAAATAGAAAAAGAAAAAAAGGTTTATTATCTACTTAATAAACCAAGAGGTATTATTACTAGTGTTACCGATGATAAGGAAAGGAAGACTGTAGTTGACTTAATACCATGTAATGAAAGAATCTATCCTGTAGGTAGACTTGATTATGATACAACAGGAGTCTTATTACTTACTAATGATGGAGAGTTTGCAAATATACTTATGCATCCTAATGATAGGGTAGAGAAAGTGTATATCGTTAAAGTAAAAGGTATTATTAAAGGAGATGCCATTAATACTATTAAAAATGGTGTAACCGTAGATGGTGTTTCTTATGAGAAAGCTAAAGTTAAGTTAAGAAAAACTGATTATAAAACAAATACTTCTATGCTTACAGTAATAATACATGAAGGACGTAATCATGAAGTTAAGAAAATGTTTGAAGCAGTTGGTTTTCCTGTTTTAAAGCTTAGAAGAGATAGAGAATTTATCTTTGATTTAAAAGGATTAAAGAGTGGGGAATATAGAAAACTAACTCCTAAAGAAGTAGCAATTGTCTATAGTTTAGCAAAAAAATAAGAGCGTTGTCGCTCTTTTTATTATTTTTAATTTTCTTCTATTTCAATCGCTCCAGTAGGACAAGAGTCAGCCGCATCTCTTACTTCATCTTGAAGTTCTTCTTTAACATTTACAAATTCTTCTTTTTCTTTATTTTCTTCTGCTTTAACTTCACTTAATCCTTCATCATTAATTTCGAATACTTCATCACATATCGCTGCACATGCTCCACATCCTATGCAAGCATCTTGATTAACTTTTACTTTCATTTTTATCACCTCAGATTTAATTATATCTTATTTTTCTCTTTTTGCCTACTTTAATTTTTTTTAATAGTATGATATCATTGAAGTATATAGTAAAGTAGGTGATATCATGGGACGAATGGATAGGTATGATAATTCTAATAAACCAAAAGTTAGAAGCAGAACTGAGAAGAACCACGACTTATATAATGATTTAGGTAATCTAGAAAAATATACTACTTTAACAGATGTATCTAAAATAGAAGCAGTTGAATTAAATGCTGCGAGAAAGAATTATCGTACAAGAGAAGGATATCATAGTCTAAAAGATTATGATATAGATATAGAAAAGCCTAAAGAAAGAAAAGA
This sequence comes from uncultured bacterium, assembly GCA_949286645.1. GTDB lineage: Bacteria > Bacillota_I > Bacilli_A > RF39 > UBA660 > Onthousia. The sequence continues at coordinate 658 of CASEDN010000034.1, read as the reverse complement.
ACTGGATGAATTTAATTATCTTTATAACGATGAGAATAAAACCTATGATATTAATAAAGTGTTAGAAGAAGCGAAAGAGCTTAGAGAAAGGGATTCTTTAGAAAGAAAAAGAAAATTACATAACGAAAAATATAATATCTTAGAAAGTAGTGAAGAAGATTTAGAAAAGTTTAAAGAAGAAACTAAATTAAGACATAAACCTATTGAAAATGAAGAGGAATTAGAAGAGTTAATACATACAATTACTTCTAAAGAACTAAGAGAAGAAATAGATAAAAAAGAAGCAGAAGGTGCTTATAATGAAAATACTAATACTTTGCTTAGCGATTTGATGGCTACTAATGTTAATGAGGAAAGATTAAAACCTATTGCTACTAAGATAGAAGATATAAAACAAAAAGAAGATACTAAGAAATTAGATAAAGTTAAAGAAAAGACAATGTCTTTAAAAGATGAAATAGATAAATCATTCTATACTAAGAGTCTTGATTTGAGTGAAGAAGATTTTGTGAGTGATGATGAAAATGAAATAAAACCATCAAAATTTGTAGGTTTCTTGAAGTTTATATTTTCTATAATATTAATACTTGCTGTTGCTTTCGCTATATATTATGTAATTACAAATTTCTAAAAATATACATTTTTATATTTTTATTAG
>CASEDN010000033.1 GCA_949286645.1 uncultured bacterium | reverse complement strand
CCTAAATTAAAAGAAGAAAACAAATTTTTAAAAGAAGTAGATTCAACTGTGTTATGTTCTGTTGTAAATGATTTGTGTAAAGCTTTCAATGATTATTATGCTAAAAGAAGCGGTTATCCTAAATTTAAAAATAGATTTAGTAAACAGTCTTATAGAACTACTTGTATAAGAAGAAGTATGCATAAAGGAAAAGAGTATAGTAATATAGAAGTAGACTTATTAACTAGAAATATAAAATTACCTAAACTAGGTAAAGTAAAAATAAGAGGATTTAGAACTAAAGATAAAATAGAAGGTACAATCTTAAATGCAACTATAATAAAAGAAACAACAACTAAATACTATGTAAGTGTAGTTGTGGCAGAAGATATCTTAATAGAGAAAGTAACACCTACTAGTATAGTAGGAATAGACTTAGGTATAAAAGATTTAGTAGTAACAAGTGATGGTATTAAATATAGTAATGAGAAAATATTAATGAAATATGAAAAGAGATTAAAAAGATTACAAAGAAAGTTATCTAGACAAGTTAAAGGTAGTAAGAATTATTTAAAGACAAAAGAAAAAATAGCAAGAGTACATGCTAAGATAAAGAATTATAGAAAACATTATTTAAATGACATTGCTAATGAAATAGTAGATGAGCATGATATTATAGTAACAGAAGACCTAAAAGTACAAGATATGTTTAAAGATAAGAAAAAAGCATTTAATAAAAGTCTATCAGATGCTGCTTTTAGTACACTACGTTCTTTAATAGAGTGGAAATGTAAGATAAAAGGTAAGATATATTATAAGATAAATACCTATTATCCAAGTAGTCAGATATGTAGTTATTGTGGATATAAGAATAGTAAGTTGAAAGATTTAAGTATAAGAGAGTATGATTGTCCAAAATGTGGAATACATAATGATAGAGATATAAATGCTAGTTTAAATATATTATTTGAAGGGTTAAAGTTACACTATAATTTAGTTAGTTTAGTATAGATAATGTTTTAGATAGAAAAAAACGATTTAATATAAAAATAAATTAGTACGGTGGCGACCATCGGAATTTAAGCCTATGGAGAATAGAGGTTACTCTATCTATGAAATAGGAATCCTTGGAGGCAACGACAAGGGCGAAATAAAATTTATTTTATTTCTTATGTTCTTTGAATTTTATATAATTTATCACAAAGTTTACACATTAAGCCTCTTTTTTTATTTAATTTATTTCTCATTTATGTTAATCTAATAATAGAGGAGGATATTTATGGAGAAAAAGGAGAAAAAGGAGAAAAAGAAAAAAAACATTTGTTTCAATATTTGTATAGGTTTATTACTAGCACTTTTCATCTGTATTATTGTATTTGTTAGTATATACAGCGAAGACTATAGGTTACATGTTGAAAGAAATAATAAAGCAGAAGAAAGTCAAAAAGTTGAAAGTACTACAATAAATTCATTAGATTTTGATACTAATAATGTCAATAATGGTAGTACAAACTCATACACTTTAGCAGATT
>CASEDN010000032.1 GCA_949286645.1 uncultured bacterium | reverse complement strand
CTTCTTTCAAATCGATGGCTACTATTATAATTTTAATAATAAAGGAGTAATGCAAAGCGGATGGTATACAGATGGAAATTATAGATATTACTATGATACAGATGGAAAAAGAGTTAGTGGTTTTAAAAAAATAGAAGGAAAAACCTACTTTTTTAGTCGTAGTGGTGATAATATTTTAAGGACTGGCTTCTTTCAAATCGATGGCTACTATTATTATTTTAATAATGAAGGAGTAATGCAAAGCGGATGGAAGAAGATAAATGATAACTATAGATATTTTATGTCGAATGGTATAATGGCAACTGGCGTAGTCAATATAGAAGGTAGTTATTACTATTTTGATAAAGATGGTATTATTGGAAATGGGTGGCAAACTTTTAATTCTAATACTTACTATTTTGATAAAAAAACATACGCTGCCAAAATTGGAGTAACATCAATAGATAATAATACTTATTATTTTAATAATGAAGGTGTCATGCAAACTGGCTTTCAGACTATAGAAGGAAAAACCTACTTTTTTAGTAGAGTTGGAGGAGCATTGCGCACTGGTTTCTTTCAAATTGATGGCTACTATTATTATTTTAATAATGAAGGAGTAATGCAAACAGGATGGCAAGAAATGTCAGAAGGAACCCGTTACTTTGATAATACTGGTAAGATGCAGATTGGAATTATTGACATAAATGGACTATTTTATTATTTTAACGAATCGGGATTACAAGCTTGGGGATTCCAAAAGTATAATGGTAATACATACTTTTTCAGTCGTATCAATGATCATGCAATGAGAACTGGTTTCTTTCAAATCGATGGTCTTTACTATTATTTCAATGAAGAAGGAATAATGCAAGTGGGTTTTCAAACAGTTGAAGGAATTAGAAGATTCTTTAGTAGATTAGATGGCCACATGAGAACTGGGTGGACACTTATTGATGGTTATATGTACTATTTTGATCCTAGTAGTGGAGGAATGACTACAGGGAATATAACAATTGATAATGTTAATTATTTCTTCTATGAAGATGGAAAATTACGTGATGGTTTTACTACTGATACTGATGGTAATACAAGATACTATTTTCCTGATGGTAGTTTTGCAGACGACTGGATTACAATTGCAGGCACTAAATATTTTTTCAATTCTTTAGGTGTAATGATAGGATCAAATGTAAAGAAAGTTATTGATGTTTCTGAATATCAAGGATGGATTGATTGGGATACTGTTGTTAGTCAAGGTGGAGTTGATGGTGTAATACTAAGAATATCTGCTAGTGGTTTAGATCGTGAAGATGCAATGCTTTATAGAAATATAGCTGAATTGCAAAGATTAGGTATTCCTTATGGAATATATATCTATAGTTATGCAGAAAACTATAATGAAGGAGTTCTTTATGCACAATATACTCTTAATATTATTAGAAAATATAATATGAACCCAACGCTTGGTATTTATCTCGATTTAGAGAATAATGGAATTACAAGCAATATGACAACCTACGATTATGAACAAGTTACAAGAGGTTTTATGGATACGATGACTTACAATGGTTATGGTTCACTTAGTAAAATTTATACTTATACTAATATGGCAGAAGGAGTTTTAAATTCACCATATCTACGTAGTTTAATAACTTGGATTGCGCAATATAATCATTATTGCTATTACACTGGTAGTTATAATATGTGGCAGTATTCATCATCTGGCAGTATTCCTGGTATTTCTGGTGCTGTTGATGTTAATGTTTGGTTTTCTTAGTTTGACGTATATGTTTAATCTATGATATAATTTATAAGATTAAAACAAGAAGGAGTAGAAGATGACTAGTTTAAAGAATATATGGTATAATTTTAAAAAATATCAATTTTTAATGCAACAATTAATAACAAGGGATTTTAAAGTAAAATACAAAAGATCTGTTTTAGGAGTTATTTGGAGTTTATTATATCCTGTTTTAATGGTTGCTGTTATGGCTATGGTATTTTCACAAATGTTTAGATTTAGTGTTGAAGGAGTTAATTATCTTGTATATTTAATGACAGGTACAATTATGTTTCAGTATTTCAGTGAAGCTACCAACAATGCAATGACATCTGTTGTTAGTAATTTTGCTCTAATTAGTAAAGTTTATATTCCAAAATATATTTTTCCAATAGCAAAATGTATATTTGTAGGTATAAATTTTGTAATGACTTTAATTCCTTGGGCTATACTAATTATTTTAACTCAGTTTGGGCTTGGAACTTATCCAGCTTCTATTAACTGGTATTATTTAATAATTCCTTATATATTCTTATGTTTTTTCTTATTTACAGTTGGTATAGGAATGTTGTTATCATGTGTTTCAGTATTTTTAAGAGATGTATTTTATATATATGGAATAATTTTAACTATTTGGAATTATTTTACACCTGTATTTTATAGTATTGAGATTTTACCAGCAACTCTCCAAACATTATTTAAATTTAATCCATTATATCAGTTTATTACTGCAGTTAGAGAAATTGTTCTTTATGGAACCTGCCCTTCTATAACCACTTTAATAATTATTGGTATTTTAGGTTTAGGCACTTTGCTTGTTGGAGCGATTGTCTTTAAGAAAAATCAGGATAAATTTATATATTATATTTAGGAGGTGCAGTTTTATGATTAAATTAGAACACGTTTCCATGAAGTTTAATTTAGGAATAGAAAAAGAATTTTCCATTAAACAGGCATTTATTAACTTTTTTAGTTTTAAGAAGAAGAAAAAAAGTAAAGAGGCATTTTGGGCACTTAGCGATGTATCATTTAACGTAAAAAAAGGAGAAGTTATTGGTTTAATAGGTAGTAATGGAGCCGGCAAGAGTACCTTATTAAAAGTAGTTAGTGGTGTTTTAAAACCAACTAAAGGTAAAGTTACTGTAAATGGTGTTATTTCTCCAATGATTGAATTAGGAGCAGGTTTTGATGCAGAATTAACAGCAAGAGAAAATATTTACCTTAATGGTTCCATTTTAGGTTATTCTAAAGAGTTTTTAGATGAAAAATTTGATGAGATAGTGGAATTTTCAGAATTAAAAGACTTTCTAGATGCGCCGGTTAGAAATTTTTCTTCTGGTATGGTTGCAAAACTTGCCTTTTCAATAGCTACAATAGTTAATCCAGAAATATTGATAGTTGATGAAATTTTATCAGTTGGTGATATTAAATTCCAAGAAAAAAGTAAAAATAAGATGATGGAAATGATTAAAGGCGGTACAACTGTTCTTTATGTTTCTCATGATTTATCTTCCATTATGGAATTATGTAATAGAGTTGTTTGGCTTGAACATGGTAAAGTTATAAAAATAGGAGAAACTAAAGAACTTTGTAAAGAGTATTATAAAAAACAGATGGGTAAAGAATTAAAAGGATAGGCTAGTGTTTATCCTTTTAGTTTGTTGTAAAATACTACTATATTTGATATAATGTAAATGTTTAAAAATAAATAGAAAGTATTGAGGTATTTATATGAAAAAATATATTCATTATTGTTGGTTTGGAGATAAGCCATTTCCTAAATTAGCAGAAAAATGTTTGAAAAGTTGGCAAAAATATTTACCTGATTTTGAAATTATGAAATGGTCAGAAGAAAATGTGGATTTAGATGAATGTCCTTTTGTGAAAGAAGCTTATGAAAATAAAAAATGGGCTTTTGTAGCAGATTATGCCAGAGCGAAAGCTTTAAAAGAATATGGTGGAATTTATTTTGATACTGATATGGAAGTGATTAAAGATATAAGTGATTTACTTAATAAAGGTAATACTTTTTTAGGAGTAGAAGATACAGGGTATGTAGCAGTTGGTGTATGGTATGAGAATGAAGCTAATGCATTGCTTCCTAGTAAACTATTAGAAAAATATCAAGTAGTTTCTCATTTTGATGTAGAAAAAATGTCAGAGTATGCTATTCCAATGTTATTAAGTTCTATATTAGATCCTTTAGGATTGAAAAAGGGAAGCAAAGAAATACAAGTTTTAGGTGATGGAATTTATATCTATCCAAGAGAGTATTTTTACCCATATTCATATGATAGAACTAATAATATTTTTACAGAAAATACTTGTATGATTCACTATTATGATGCTAGTTGGATTCCTCTAAAAGAAAGAATAGAGACTGGTATGATTAGAAAAATTGGTAGAAAGAAAACATTTTCTATTCTACATTACTATAGAAAGTGCAAAGATATAATACGAAAGACAGCTAAAGTAATTTTATTTCCTGTAGTTATTTATAGAGAAAGAAAAAGAAAACAAGCATTAATTGATGATAAGTATTTAGAAAGAATTGATAATACTATTAAAATTATAAATGATTTTACTGCAAAGAAAGTAGATTATATAGTTTTTCATAATAATGAATGGATGGGAGTTACTAGTGCTACTAAAGAGTTATTTGATAATACAGTTGATTGTGGGGAATTATATAGAAAAGTTGATGTAAAAAAAATCGGTGATGCTATTATTGATACTAGTATCAAGCAAGTAATATTTAGTTCTTTTGCTAAAGGTTATAAAGATTTAGCCATTTATTTAAAAACAGAAAATACAAATTTAAAAATTAAAACTTATTGGCATGGTAGTCATTCTCAAGTTTTAGAGACTTATGGTTTTTTACGTAATGTAGAAATAATAAATCTTCATAAAAAGGGCATTGTTGATGTTATGGCTACTTGTAAAGAAAGTCTTTTGAATTTTTATTTAAAAGAAGGATATAAAGCCAAATTTATTACTAATAAAGTTACTACTGATATAAAGCCTATTAATAAAAAGAAAAGTAAAGTGATAAAAATTGGATTATATGCTGCAAATTGTAATTATTGGAGAAAAAATATGTTTACTCAAATAGCAGCCGTTTCCTTACTAGATAATGTTGTTATTGATATGGTTCCTGTTAATGATACTGCACTTGAATTTGCTAAAATATTAGGAGTTAAAATAGAAGGTGTTGCTAGTTCTTTAAAAAGAGAAGATTTAATTAAGAGAATGTCAGGTAATGATGTAAATTTATATGTAACATTTTCTGAGTGTGCACCAATGTTACCTTTAGAAAGTTTAGAGATGGGTGTTCCTTGTATTACTGGTAATAATCATCATTATTTTAAAGATAGCGAATTAGAAAAGTATTTAGTTGTTAACAATGAAGAAAATCCTAATGAAATAAAAGAAAAGATTGAAAAATGTATTTCTTCTAAAGACGAAATTTTAAAATTATATAAGAAGTTTTCTAAAGATAATTTAGAACAAGCTAAAAAAGATGTGAAAGAATTTCTTGAAATGTAGGTGAGATGATGATAGATAAAAATTTAGATATAATATATAATAAAAAATATTTGGTTATAGTACCATCAATGAGTAAAGATTTATTAGAAGCATTTAAATATTCTTTTAAAAATGTTATTTTAATGAAAAATAACTTAGATGATTTAGATTTTATGACAGATTTTATAAATAAAAATAACTTTAAAAAAATAATTTTTGTAGATTATCAAGTAGAGTATGAACAACTTATTGGTAGATTAAAAGTAGAACCTAAAATTGATTTTATATTTACGAAATCTCTTGGCACTTTAACTGATAAATTTATATATGATGTTTTTATTAAAGTTTATGAGTTATATAAACAATATGATTCTTCTCTTGGTTTATTAGATAAAGGATTATTTGATTCATTAAAGAAAACTGAAAATGTTAAATATTTATGTCTTGATATAGAAGAAAACAAATTTAATGAAGAAAAAAATAAAGAAAATAATATTATAGGATTATTAAATAATGAAGCAGATCCTAAACATAGTTTCTATAATGAACTTAGTGCTATTAAGTTAATTGGTGATTTAGAAGCTAAAATTTTTAAACCTAGTAAAACAACTAAAGAGTTTTTAAAAACATTTAAAATTGACTATATTACTGTTAGTTCGATAGATCAACTTTTAACTAATAATGTAGTAAATTTATATATTAATTTTGCTGCTAATAATAACACTATATTTCTCAAGAGTATGGATAATGCTATTCCTTGTATTCTTGGAAATACTGATATATTAGATGATTATAGATTTTTAAAGGAAATGTTGGTTGTTAATAGTGATGATAGTATAGATGAAATTGCAGATAAAATAACATTGGCTATTAAAAACAAAGATAGAATATGTAAGGAATATAAAAAGTTTAGAGCTGATTATGCTAAGAAAAGTAAAGAAACAGTAGAAAGTTTTTTAGATTTAAAAATATATAGTAAAAAGCAAGAAGAAAATGATGAGTTATTAATGACTGTAGTAGTACCTGTTTATAATGTAGAAAATTATTTAGCTAAATCATTAGATTCTATTATTGAAGCTAGTGTTGATAATATGGAAATATTAATAATTAATGATGGTTCTACTGATAATAGTGAAAAAATAATTTTAGATTATCAAAAGAGATATCCTAAATTAATTAGATATATAAAACAAGAAAATCATGGACTTGGTAACGTTAGAAATGTTGGTTTAAAAGAAGCTAAAGGAAAATATATTGCATCAATAGATTCTGATGATACTATTAATGTTGAGTTTTTTGAACAAGCTTTGAAATACTTAAAAGAAGATATAGACATTGTTATTTATGATTGGCTAACAGTAACAGATGAAACTAAATTTGAAACTGCAGCTTTAGATTATATTTTTTCTGATATTAATCGCTATGAAGGATTATTGTATACCACAATTATGCCATCCGCTTGTAATAAAATAGTAAAAAAATCATTATATAAAGAATTAGAATTAACTTATATAGAAGATAAATTTGAAGATTTAAGTGCTAATCCATTTATTATGTTAAGAGCAGAGACTATTAAATATATTAATAAACCTTATTATGAATATTATATAAGAAGCAATTCTATTATGAGAACAAAACCTGGTCTTAGTATGATAGATATTATTAAAATTGTTAATGATAGAATAGAGAAGTATAAAGATTATATTAATGTTGATATAGAGAAATTTAAATATTATACTTTTTCTTGGAGAATAGAGGAATATGTTATTAATCAATTATATACAATTGATGAAAACGAAATTGATAATTATATAAAATATATTAATGATAATTTAAAATCTATTATAATAGATATGTTTAATAATAGTCTTTATAAAAATAGAATAGATAATTTAAAGACTCTTGAATTAAAAGAATATGTTATAAATCGTAATAAAGCTTTTGAAAAAGGAGAATTAAATAAATTTATAAAAAAAGTAAGAAAAAATTCTAGTTATAGTAAATTAACCCCACCAATTATTTATTATGGTGATTAAGGAGAATGTGTATGAAAGAAAATAAACCTAAATTTGGCTTAATAGTTTTTAAGCATACTGACAATATTGGAGATGATGTTCAAAGCTATGCTGCTAGTAGATTTTTACCAAGTATAGATTACATTATTGATAGAGAAGAAGTAGACTCTTTTGAATCTGATAATAAAGAAATTGTAAACTGTATTATGAATGCTTGGTGGTTAAGTAAAAGATCTTCTTTTCCACCTTCACCATTTATTAATCCTTTACCAGTTTCTATGCACTTTAGAAATACAGAATTTAATGGACCCACTTATCTAAAGGGATTAGGAATGAGATGGTTAAAAGAGCATGAACCAATAGGCCTTAGAGATGATTTAGTAAAAAAATATTTAGATGAAGCAGGAGTAGAAAATTATTTTTCTGGTTGTATGACACTGACTCTTCAGAAACAAAAAAATCTAAAAAAAGATGACTATATTTGTGTAGTTGATTTAGATAAAGAAATAGTAGATGTTATTAAAGAAAATACTGATTTAGAGGTAGTAGAGGTTTGTCATGACCTTGATCACAATCAAAATTCTAAATTAAGTTGGGAAGAAAGAGAAAATAATGTTAAAGAACTACTAAAGAAATATCAAAAAGCTAAATGTGTTATTACTAGTAGACTTCATTCTTGTTTACCATGTTTAGCATTAGAAGAACCTGTTTTATTAATCTATGATGATGATAATCAAGATGTTGTTAATAGAATGGGTCTATATTCTAAAATATGTAATTCTGTAACTAAAAGAGATTGCCTTAAAGATAAAAAAATCTTATTAGAATATATAAATAATCCACTTGATAATCCTACTAATTATCTAGAATATAGAAATAAATTAATTAAAAAGTGCAAAGATTTTGTTAAGAATGCTAAATATGGTGAAATATCTGATCATGAATATGAACAGTATAAACAAGATAAAATTGAAGATTTAAAAGAACAAGCAGAAAGTCTTTATTTTGATGTAGAAGAATTACAATATCAACGCAATTATTACAAAGATAAATATGAAGAAGCTAATATTCTTTGTGATAAATATAAAAATGAAGCTAAAGAATTAAATATTACCTTAAAAAATATATATAACTCTAAAAGATATAGATATGTTGAAAGTATTAGAAAAGTTTTGGGGATGAATAAAAAATGAAAAATAAGATTATGAAACACCAAAAATTAATTATTTCTATCATAATGGGGATATTAAGTTATATAACTTTAGTTTTTCAAGATTATATTGATAATTTTAATGTTCTATTATTAGTTGTCTTCATTATATTTATCATTTTTACTTATAAGAGTGATTTATTTAATAAAGAATATCGAAGATTTACTTTTCTTCTTTCAGTTTTTTTAGCTATTATATATTTACTTGGCATGATATGTTTTAATTTTAGATACAACCCTACTTATAGTGTATGGGGAGAATTCTTTAGTCTAAAATCAATCATATATATTGGTGGTTATACTTCACTTTTCTATACATTATTAATAAATATTATTCCTGTAATATGTGAAGCAAAGGTAATAAAAAAATTCACTTTTAAGAGAAAAATAAATGTTTTTTTGATAGCAAGCTTAATTATATTTATTTGCTGGTTGCCATATTTCTTAATATATTATCCAGGATTTTTTACTAATGATTCTATAGCAGAATTAAATATGATTGTTAATAATTTTAGTACAATTAGTGATCATCATACCGTTATACATTTATTATTTATGGCTATACCATATAATTTAGGAATGGCATTGTTTAATAATTCTGTAATAGCCGCTTCTTTAATTACTATTACACAGATGGTTATCATGTCTTTAATATTTGGTAAGTTTATTGATTTCTTATATAAAAGAGGAGTTAATAAATATATATTATTAATAGTATTATTATATTTTGCAATTATTCCAGTACATGCCTTTTATAGTATTTCAAATTGGAAAGATATAATATTTAGTGGCCTAGTATTACTTTTAACTATGGAATTAGTTAAGTTATTAGAAAAGAAAAAGATAACTTTCAGAAATTCGTATACTTTTATTATAGTTTCAATACTAACCGTTTTCTTTAGAAATAATGCTATATATATGTATATAATTTTAGCATTTGTTACTTTAATAGTTTTTAGAAAGCAGATAAAGATAGTGTCTATAATGCTTTTGACAGTCTTTGCTGTTTATTTTATAATTAAAGGACCAGTTTATAACTATTTTGATGTAAAAATGTCTAGTTCAACAGAGTATTTAGCTATACCATTACAACAAATAGGGAGAATGGCTTATAAGTGGGTAGATTTTACTGAAGAAGAAGAAAAACTTATTAATAAATTAATACCTGTAGATACATTAAGAGAGTCCTATAATCCGGAGATTGTTGATAGTATAAAATTTAATGATGAATATAATGCTGAAGTATTCGAAAAAAATAAGTTTGAGTATTTAAAATTATGGGCTAGTTTATGTTTCAAACATTTTGATATTGCAACTGAAGCTTATCTGACTTCTACACTTGGTTATTGGTATCCTAACATTGATTATTGGACTGTAGTTACTAAAATTGATAAAAATAATATTGATTTAAAAGATAGTAGTTTACTACCTAGTTCAGTTAAAAATGTAACAAATGAACTTACAGCAAAGAATATTCCTATACTTAATTTTTTCTGGAGTATAGGTTTGGTAATCTGGCTAATTTTTATTTCATTTACTGTTGCAATAAAACGAAAGAATATAAAATCTCTTTACATTTTTGTTCCAGTATTCGGAATATGGTTAACTATGATGGTTGCAACTCCAGTTTTTGCAGAATTTAGATACATATATAGTGCTTTTACTTGTTTACCACTTTTATTGTTAGCTAGTTATATAGTTAAATCTAAATCATAAGGAGTTACTATGGTACGAAAATATATAATAAGAATATTTTTTCTAATAATGGCTTTTCTTTTTTCTGTAATAATTATCAATATTTTCATTAATAACACCCCTTTAGAAAGAGGTGGTGGTATTAGCCTTTTAATAGGAATTATCTTTTATTTGTTGTTTCTTTTTTTCATCTATAAATTGTCAAACAAATTTTATAAAAAACATAGGGCACTTGTGATAATAAGCTTTATAATCTTTGTCATTTTCCAGATTGTTTTTGCTTATTTTTTAGCTGTTAATCCTAGTTGGGATTTTGGCAATGTCTATAATTATGTTGTTGATGATATTAATGGCGGATATAATATTTTTGAGGTAACATATTTTTATCAATTCAACCTTAATATAGGAATTGCTTTATTATTAAAACTATATTTTCTTATTTTTTCCTTTTTAGGTATTAATAACTATTTAGTTTTAGGTATAGCTTTAAATATTATTTTTATAGATATAGCATTGTTATATTTATATAAATTTATTAAGTTAATATCTCCTAGTAAATATACATATTTATTTTTAATAGTAGCTTTAACTTTTACACCTTTTATTACGTATGTTCCTATATTTTATAGTGATACACTATCATTACCTTTTGGAATTTCTTCTCTTTATTATTTATATAAATATTTTTATACTGAAGATAAGAAAAGAAGTTATCTTGTAATAAGTGGTCTCTTACTTGGTATTGGTGTATGTTTAAAATTTACTTTAATAATTATTTATATAGCTTTGCTAATAGTTTATTTATTAAAAGAAAAGGGCAGAGGTTTTATTGTACATATTAAGCCAATACTCTTAGTTTCTGTCTTTATCTTCATTCCAATTGTTGTATATAATGGTATGATATCTTTAAAACTAGATGAAGAACGGTCATATAAAGAGCAAATTCCATTAACCCATAATATAATGATGGGATTAAGAAAAAATGGTGGATTTAGCATAGAGGATTCTCGTTATACAGTTAGTTTTCCTAATAAAGATAAAAAGCAAAAAGCTAATATTAAAGTAATTAAAGACAGGTTAAGTTATTATTTTAATAGTAATAAATTAGTTGATTTTTATACTAATAAACTGTTATATACATGGGGAGATGGCACTTTTTTTGCTAGTGAAAAGTTAAAAAGAGAAAATATTAGAGATACAGTAGTTGATGATTATATTTATGGCAGTAAGAAACAATATTATTCTTATCTTGCTAGTGTAGAATGGATAATAATATTAATAATGCTAGTAGCTGGAATAATATATAGAAAAAATCTAAGTTCCTCACAAAGAGATTTACAGCTATTTATATATATTTCTTTATTTGGAGTTATGTTATTCTTCCTCTTATGGGAATGTCGTTCTAGATACCTAATTAATTTCTTACCATTAATATTGCTAGGTGCATATTTAGGTTTTATTGCACTATCTAAAACAATTTTAGTGAAACTAAAAAAAGCAATTTAAATTTTTAACCATATGCTTTACAAACTTAAAAAAATATTATATTATTTTTATAAGGTATGGATATGGGGGAAAGGTATATGAGTACAACAAAGGTTAGAAATTCCAATTATGAATTAATGAGAATTGTTTCAATGTTTTTGATTGTTTTATACCATGTCATCTATCATGGACAAGTATTACAAAACTGTCATAATGAAGGAGCAAAAATAATTTTAGAGTTATTAGAATTTTTTACTCTAGTTCATGTTAATTCATTTATATTATTATCTGGATATTATCAATCAACAAGTCGTTTTAAGCAATCAAAATTATGGTCAATAATTAATGCTAGTTTATTTTATAGGATTGTTATTATGGGATTATTACTTTCTTTAGGAATTATCACTTTAAACAAAGTAACCATCTTTAGAGAAGCTTTTCCTATTAACATAAATGAATATTGGTTTATTAAATGTTATATCCTATTATATTGTTTAAGCCCTTTTATAAATAAAGGATTGAAAAACTTTGATAAGAAAAGTTTTCAAAAGCTTTTGGTTGTGATGTTTATTATATTTTCTATTTTACCAGTTATGACTGGAAGATTATTTTTTGAAAATAATGGTTTTTCACTTTATCAATTTGTTTATATGTATATAATAGGTGTTTACTTAAGAAGGTATCCTTTAGATAAAAGTTATATATTTAAAGTTATGTCTAAAAGAATGTATCAATTAACTTTAGTTTTTATCTTCTTTTTATCGCTTACTTTAAATTATGTATTTTATAAATATGCTTCATCACTAACTGGTATTAATACAATCATTGATGAATTAAGTTCTTATATTACAAGTAATGCTATGCTTTATAATAATCCTTTTGTAGTTATTCAAACAATAGCATATTTTGCTTTCTTTGGTACTTTGTCAATAAAAAGCAAACTAATTAATAAAATATCTGCTTTGACTATAGGAGTATACTTAATTCATGATAATAATTTTGTAAGAGCACTTATTTATGATGCTTTAAAAATAAATAATGGTCCTATCTATTCATATAAGTTTATTATTTATGTTATAATTATTTCAATAGTAATATATCTTTGCTGTTTAATTATAGAGTGGTTACGACAATTATTATTTAAGTTTGTATATAATTTAAAAATATCTTATAAGATAAGGGAAAAATATTATCATTTTATAAATAACATACATTTTGTTAAAATAGAAGAAAGTAAAGAAGAGGTGTAAAAATGAACAAAGATAAAAAAATTGCTGTTTTAATACCATGTTATAATGAAAGTAAAACTATTGCAAAAGTAATAAAGGATTATAAAAAAGTTTTACCTAAAGCTGATATTTATGTTTATGATAACAATTCAACTGATGGAACTGATGAAATTGCTAGAAAAGCAGGTGCTATTGTTAAATATGAATATCGTCAGGGTAAAGGGAATGTAATTAGATCAATGTTTAAAGATATTGATGCTGATTGTTATTTGATGATTGATGGAGATGATACTTATCCTAAAGAAAATGCTAAAGAGATGTGTGATTTAGTTTTAGAAGGCAAAGCTGATATGGTGATTGGTGATAGATTATCTTCAACATATTTTACAGAGAATAAAAGACCTTTTCATAATTTTGGAAATAAATTAGTTAGAGGGCTTATTAATACTTTATTTAAAAGTAATATTCGCGATATTATGACAGGATATAGAGCATTTAGTTATGAGTTTGTTAAAACTTTTCCAGTTTTATCTAAAGGTTTTGAAATTGAAACAGAAATGACTATTCATGCTCTTGATAAAAACTTTTTATTAAAAGAAATACCTGTTGAATATAGAGATAGACCAGCAGGAAGTGTATCTAAACTTAATACTTATAGTGATGGATTTAGAGTATTAAAAACCATAGCTAGATTATTTAAAGAATATAAACCTACTGTATTTTTTTCAGTAATAAGTCTAATATTTCTTATAATTTCTTTATGCTTTGGTATACCGGTGTTTATTGAATACTTTGAGACAGGACTAGTTCCTAGAATTCCAACATTAATATTTGCAGGATTTATGCTAATTATTGCAATACTATTATTTATATGTGGACTTATTCTTGAAGTATTAGTTAAGAAACATCGTCAATTATTTGAATTAATTTTAATTAATACCAAGAAAAAATAGAAAGGGAATTATTATGAATTATTTAAAGTTAATGCGTCCTAAGCATTATATAAAAAACTTTCTTATATTTTTGCCACTATTATTTAGTGGTAAACTTTTAGATCTTTCTAATATTTTAATAACTTTAGGTGGTGTTATTTGCTTCTCTTTAATGGCTAGTTCAATTTATATAATTAATGATATTAAAGATAAAGATAAAGATAGAAACCATAAAACAAAGTGTAATAGACCTATTGCATCAGGAAAGATTAGCGTTAAAAATGCTATTATTTTCATGTTTGTGTTACTTATTTTAGTAACAGTTTTAGTTCTAGCTATGAACCTTAGTATTTTATCCATAGGTTTCTTGGTCCTTTATTTTATTTTGAATTTAGCATATAGTTTAGGATTAAAAAATATTCCTTTAATAGATATTATTATATTAGTATCAGGGTTTGTTATTAGAGTTTTATTCGGAGCGTCTATTCTTTCTATAACAGTATCTAATTGGTTATATTTAACTGTTATTGCTATTTCTTTTTATTTAGGCTTAGGTAAAAGAAGAAATGAAATAATGAAAACTGGTAGTAATACAAGGAAAGTATTAAAATATTATACAAAAGATTTTTTAGATAAAAATATGTATATGTTTTTATCTATGACCATTATATTTTATTCATTGTGGACCACTGATATTGATATAGTGTCTAAAAGTAATAATCTTCTTATTTGGACAGTACCTCTTGTTATAGTAATTTGTATGAGATATAGTATGGATATAGAAGGTGAAAGTGATGGGGATCCAGTTGAAGTAATTATGCATGATAAAGTTATTATATCTTTAGTATTTTTATATGCATTAAGTTTAATAACAATTTTATATATTTTATAGGAGATAGATTATGAAATTAAAAGAAAAGATTACCTCGAACATTATCTTGAGAACTATTTTTGTATTATCATGTCCTTTCTTAACGTTACTATTATCTAATAGATATGATGATATTTTTGTTTATATTGGTTGTTTTTTATCATTTATAATAGCATTTATATTACAAAAAAAATTTCCAAAATTATTTAATATAAATAAAAAGATCTTTTTTTTAGCACTGATTATATCACTTTATGTTTTAGGCTTTTTTATAAATATAGATAATTTAACAATTAATAATTTAAAAACAGTTATTAGTAATAATTTAGGAATTTATTTAGAAGATAGCTTATATAAAGTCATAGCTTTATTATCTTTACCATCTTTAACGATTATTATATATTTATTAAATATTAAAATTGTACCAAATATTAAAAATTTTTTTATAGGGTTATCTAGAATAGAGAAGAGATATTTAATTATTATTAGTATTTTAGGTTTTTTTATAGCCTTTTTAAGTAATACTTTAACTACTGCTTTTTCTATTCCCTATCATGATGGCAATTTAAAAATATATGATGTATTATATACGACAGATTCTGGTTCATTAGTTTACGAAGATACTTATTTTAATGTAAGTTTTGCAGAAAATGATATAAGACAACCTCTTTTTGGAGTGTTTGCTATTCCATTTTCTATAATTGCAAAAGTCCTAGCTCAATTATTATTTTTCTTACCATCAGGATTTGAATATGCGACTATGATGTGTTTCCTTCAGTTTATTTTACTTGCTATAACGACCATATTAATTGCTAGAATGTTAAAACTAGAGGAAAAAGATAAAAAATATTTGTATCTTTTATTCAGCGTAAGCTTTCCATATCTAATTTTTAGTATTATATTAGAACAATACGTTATTGGCTTATTTTACTTGATTTTGGCAGTATATTATTTTTTCGTTTCAAAAGAAAAGGTTAATTATTTATATATAGGATCTGTTGGTACTATGATTACCTCCGGAATTATTTTCCCTTTAATTAGTAAAGGTAAAACTTTAAAAAAATGGATACAAGATATTTTTAAATGTTTTTTAGCTTTTATATCTGTATTTATAATAAGCGGACAACTACCACAGTTATTATTATTTGTTTCACGCTTTAAACAACTGACTACAAGCTTTGCATTGAAGCTATCATTTATGGATAAATTATACCAATTCTTAAACTTTGTTAAAGCTACTTTAATTGCACCAACTGGTAATCTAAAAATGATAGACAGTTTTCCAACATATCAATTACAAGAAGTTCAATATATTAGTATAACTGGTTTGATATTGCTAGTATTAGCTATTATTAGTTATATTGTTAATCGTAAGAATAAGTTTGCTAAATTCTCTTTTCTATGGATTGTTTTTTCTATAGTATTATTATTAATAGTAGGATGGGGTACAACAGAGAATGGTTTAGTATTATATAGTTTATACTTTTCATTTGCTTACTTAAGCCTTTACTTTTTGCTCTTAAAGAAAATATTTAAAAATAGAAAAATATTTGTAGCCGTAACACTGCTTTTAATTATAACTGTATTCATATTAAATATAAATGAAATTACTAATATTTTTAGATTTGCTATAGAATATTATTAGGAGTGATTATTATTTTTTACATTTATGATTTTGATAAGACAATTTATGATGGAGATTCATCATTAGATTTTTATCTATTTTGTATTAAGATAAAAAAAAGTATTATTTTTAATATTATAAAGGTTTTCTTTGCTTATATTCTTTATTTTTTTAAGATAAAAAATAAGACTTATGTAAAAGAGGTGTTTTTCTCTTTTGTTAAACATTTTGAAGATATAGATAAAGTAGTGAATGATTTTTGGAATGAGAATAGAAAAAAAATTAAGCAGTTTTATTTAGAGAAAAAACATGATAAAGATATTATTATTTCAGCATCGCCATACTTTTTATTAAAACCTATATCTTTAGATTTAAAAGTTAAAGATTTAATAGCAAGCGATGTTTCTAAAAAAACAGGTAAATTTAAATCTCAAAATTGTAAAGGTATTAAAAAAGTAGAGTATTTAAAAGAAAAATATAAAAATATTGAAGTATTAGAAGTCTATACTGATAGTTACAGTGACCAACCACTTATTGATATAGCAAGAAAGGCTTACATAGTTGATAAAGATAAGATAACAAAAATAAAAGGATAAAGAAAGGAATTAATTATGCTTGAGGTTAAACATATTACAAAGTATTATGGTAAAAATAGGGCAGTTAATAATCTGTCCTTTACTGTAAAAGATGGAGAAATATTTGGATTACTTGGTGAGAATGGTGCAGGTAAGACAACAACATTTAGAATTATTATGGGCTTAATTGATTCTAATGAGGGTGAAGTTTTACTTGATGGAGAAAAAATTGATTATAATTTAACTGATAAGATCGGCTTTGTTACAGAGGAGAGAAGTTTACTTACTAAACTTACTGTTTTAGAACAACTTACATTTTATGGAGTATTAAAAGGTCTTGATGAGAGAACTATAGAAAAAGATATAGATAAATGGTTAGAAAAGTTTGAGATTTCTAGTTATAAGAATAGAAAGATTAAAGAATTATCTAAAGGTAATCAACAAAAGATACAGTTTATTTCTGCTATTATCAATCATCCTAAACTATTAATACTAGATGAGCCTTTTACAGGACTAGATCCTATCAATGTTAAATTAATGAAAGATGCTATATATGATTTGCAAAAAGAAGGAACATCAATTATCTTTTCATCACATCAGATGGAATATATTGAAGACTTTTGTGAAAAATTAGTTATTCTTGTAAAAGGACATCCAGTTGTTAGTGGAATGTTAAAAGATATAAAAGAAGAATTTGGTATTAAAAATATTATGTTAAGAGGAGATGATTTACCTCTTGATAAAATAAAGAAAGTTAAAGGAGTATTGGATGTTTCTAAAGTAAGGGGAGAAATAGAAGTAAAAATAGAAGACAAAGTAATCGCTCCTAAAATATTCTCTTTAGTTAAAAACTGTAATATTACTAAATATGATGTAGTTGAACCTACACTTAATGAAATATTTATTGCGAAAGTAGGGGGTATCCATGAATAAGAAGTTCCTTTATCTAACTAAAGTTAGTTTAAGAAAAAAGTTTAAGTCTAAATGGTTTGTTATTACAAATATAATACTTGCAGTAGCGATTATTCTTCTTTTAAATATAAATTCTATTGTCTCTTTCTTTGGAGGAGATTTTGATAGTAAGACTAATATAATTGTTATAGATAATAATACTAATAGTTATGATTTATTCAAGCAAAGTGTAGAAAGTTATTCTAATAGTTTAAATAGTGATGAAGATGAAGTAAAAGTAACAGTTAAAAAGAGTAATAAAACGGCAAAAGAATTAAAAGAAACCTTAGAAGACGATGAGATATTAGTAGAATTAAATAGTGATAGTAAAGAATACTTGAAAGCGAAAGTGACTTCTAATGAGAAGATAGATACTGTAACTTATCAGGTTTTATCTCAAAGTTTAAACGCTACTAAAACTACTATTGGTATGGCTATTAATAATATAGATGCAAATATCTTAAATAATATATCTAGTCCTGTTACTATAGATAGAGTAGTTTTAAATGAAGATAATAATGTAGATGAGAATATGGGACTTATTATGAGCAGTGTCTTTCCAACTATTATCTTACCATTTTTCATGTTAACTATGGTTTTAATACAAATGGTAGGGGGAGAAATATGTGAAGAGAAAACGACACGTAGTATGGAAATAATTATTTCTAATGTTTCTCCTAAACAACATTTAATGTCTAAGATACTCGCTAGTAATATCTTTGTTATAGTCCAAGGCTTACTTTTAGTAGGTTATGCTGTTTTTGGTCTATTAATAAGTACAAATATGCTTAGTAGTGGTATGTCTTTACCTAGTGAAGTTACATCTATCTTTGATAGTTTAGTAGCATCAGGTTTTATAGAAAAATTAATCTATGTAATACCGTTAACATTAGTATTAATAGTATTGTCATTCCTTGCCTACTCAATAGTAGCAGGAATCCTTGCCTCTATGACTGTTAATATGGAAGACTTTTCACAGTTACAAACTCCTTTAGTATTTCTTTCTTTAGGAGGATATTACTTAGCAATGATGGCAGGTATGTTTAATGGTTCACTTCTTATTAGAATATTATCCTATGTACCATTCTTATCATCATTTGTTAGTCCTAGTCTTTATATGATGGGAGAGATAGGTTTAATTGATATAGTTATTTCTATTATTGTTTTAATTATCTTTATCTATTTAATATTACATTTTGGTATTAAAGTATATAAAGTAGGAATACTTAATTACTCTAATGAAAAAGTATGGAGTAAATTCTTTAAGGCATTTAAAAGTAAAGATGTATAATACTATATAAATAAAATTTCTTTAGAATTAACGAAATAACTTTATAATATATAATAAAGAGAAGACGACGATTTATCGTCTTTTTCTTTATAATTATTTAAATCTGTGATAGACTAATAATAGAAGGATTGATGATAATGAAGAGTATTGTAATTATAGGTTGTGGCAATGTGGGGTTAGAGTATCTAAAAAAACTTTGTATGATTGATATGGCTCTAGATATAAGTTTAATTGATGTAGATGAAGAAAAACTAGTTGGTGAGATACTAGATTTAGAACATTCTTTAGTTTATAGAAATAATAATATTAGTTTAAAAGTTGGCAATTACAATGATTGTGATAATGCTGATATAGTTGTAATAACTGCAGGTGTTCCTCAAGCTAGAAAAGATAGAATGAGTGATTTAGAGAAAGCTAATGAGATAGCAGTTGATATTACTAATAAATTAAGAGAAACATCTTTTAATGGTATTATTTTAGTCGCGTGTAATCCCTTAGATGTAATTACTGAACTTATCGCTCATTATACAGATTATCCTTACAATAAAGTAATAGGTACTGGAACAATGCTTGATACAGCGAGATTAAAATCATTAATAAGTAAAAGAATTAATGTAAAACCTAGTGATATAAATGCCTACGTTTTAGGAGAACATGGTAATAGTCAGTTTGTCGCTTGGAGTAACGCTAATATAGGGCTAGAAAATTTAAGTATGTTCTTATCACTTAATGATAAAGAGGAATTAGAGTATGAAACACTCCACATGGGAGGAACTATTACTAAATGTAAAGGTTATACTAGTGATGGAGTAGCATCTTGCCTTTTAGAACTTACCTTATGTATTCTTAATGATTTAAAGAAAGTATATTCTGTATCCAATTACAATACAACTTATGATGTATATCTTTCCACACCTTGTATTATAGGTAAAAAGGGAATAGATAAGGTTATTAATATAAAATTAACTAGTGATGAAGAAGAAAAATTAAAAGAGTCAAGTGAAGTAATTAGTGAAGCACTTGATAAAATATTACCAAAAGAATTGTATTAGGAAGGTAGTGAGTTTTATGGGTAATTATTTATTTTTAGTAATTATATTCTTATTTATGGCAATTGAAGGAGTTTCTGCTTATAAGTTTTTTAGACTAAAAAGAATTAAATTAGGTATTTTCTCTACACTTTATTTTCTTATTACATTAATACTTACTTTAAGTTATTTCTTCAGTCGTGATGTATTAGTAGAAAATGAAATAGAAAGTCTTATTGACGGAATTGCCAATATTAATCTTTTTGCAATTTTAATACTTATTCTTAATATAGGGATGATTATAATTAGTACTATTAGTTATGTTAAAGTAATGAGGTTGAGTAGAGAATTAAAAAGTGCTAAGAATTAATGAAGAAAATTAGAACGATTTCTTAACTTTGTCTTTACATATTATAACACTATGTAAAGGCAATTATATCATGGTTACGAAGATAAAGCACATAAAAAAGAAATATGTAAAATAAAAGAGAAAGAATCATAAGACTTCTTCCTCTTTTACTTTATTTTCTACTTCACTAACTTCAGGAGCTATTTCTTCATTATTATTATCGTTATATTCGATACCTCTAATTTTACAATAAATATCTAAATCATCATCAACATCGATTATTTTATAAATTTCATCAAAAGATGTAGAACCATCTAATACTTTCATTAAACCATCTTGTAATAAAGTAATAACATCTGATGTATATACTAATTTATTTAAATCATCTTTATCTAAATCTTCTTCATTTAAAGCATTTCTTATCTCATCATTAATCATTAATACTTCTTGAATAGCAATACGACCTCTATATCCTTTATTACATTTATCACAACCATTAGGATTAGCATTATATATTTCATCAATATCTTTATCTAAAGCTAATTTAAATACTTTTTTCTGATATGGAGTAGTTTTCTCTTTGATATGACAATGAGGACAAATCATTTTAGCAAGTTTTTGAGAAATAATACCAGATAGAGCACTAGACAATAAATATCTTTCAACATTCATATCAAGCAATCTTTCAATAGTACTTAAGGAGTTATTAGTATGAATTGTTGATAAAACTAAGTGACCTGTAATAGAAGCACGAACAGCAATTTTAGCAGTTTCACTATCACGAATCTCACCAATTAAAATAACATTAGGATCTTGTCTTAAAATAGATCTTAAAACAGTTGCAAAGTCAAGACCAATTTCACTGTTTACTTGGACTTGATTTAATCCTTCTAGGTTCATCTCTATTGGATCTTCAACAGTTATAATATTTGTTTCTTTTTTATTTAAAACCTGTAAAATAGAGTAAACTGTAGTACTTTTACCAGATCCAGTCGCTCCAGTTATTAAAATAATTCCGTTAGGTTCAGCAATCATTTTCTGTAGTTTTTTAAAGTTGTCATCATTAAAACCAAGAGATTCTATTCCCTCTAAACTTCTAGAATAATCAAGAATACGAATAACGCACTTTTCACCTTCATTAGTAGGTAGTGTAGAAACACGAGTTTCTAAATTAATACCCTTAATAGCCCCTTTAATAGAACCATCTTGTGGTAGTCTACTTTCAGTAAT
Organism: uncultured bacterium; assembly: GCA_949286645.1. GTDB lineage: Bacteria > Bacillota_I > Bacilli_A > RF39 > UBA660 > Onthousia. Next base: position 4,259 of record CASEDN010000032.1, on the reverse strand, counting down.
ATTCATATTAGCAATAAGCTTTATTCTAGTTATTAAATTTCTTTCATAAATCTTAGGTATTTCTGTATAATCTCTTAGATCTCCATCTATTCTAAACCTTACCATTAAAGAATTTTCTCTCGGATCAAAATGAATATCACTAGCACCAGCTTCTGAAGCTTTTGCAATAATATCATCAACTACATTAACAATAGGTGTTTTTGTCATATCATAAGTTACCAAAAGTATCAACCCCTTTACTTTCTATAATTCTTCTACTATAATATATTATATAGTAAGAATAACTTAATTACAAGAGGGAGCTTAAAATGAAAGATAAAAAAAAGTATAATAGTAAAGGATTTATTCTAGTAGAAACGTTAATTGTTGGTGTTTTTATTATGGGAATTTTTACTTTACTTTATACAAACTTTTTTCCTATTATTGGGGAATATGAAAGATATAAGAACTATGACACAGTAGAATCTATTTATATTGTTCATTGGGCGCGAATGATAGCTTTAAAGGGGTTACCAGATTCTAGTTATACTACTGTAAGGAATATAGGATACCTTGACATAACTGACTGTTCTTTATATATAAATTCTGATGGAAAAAATTCTTGTGCAGCACTAGAAACTATGAATAATGTTTCTAAAATATATTTGACAACTTATTCTACTATTAACTTTAAAAAATTTGTTAAAGATAATAATAGTTTTAGTAGAAGTTTTAAAGAGTATATTGCTTATTTACCTACTTATAGTAAGAATTCAAGTAAAACACCTGCTAATGGCTATTATAGAGTAATAATTGAATATAATTCCAATGATACCAATAAATATGGTACTATTGAATTGTTTAAAGGGTAGGTGATAATGGTGAATTTAAATAAAAAAGGTATTACGTCTGTAGAATTACTGGTAAGTTTTATTATAGTTTCTACTATTGTCGTTGGTATGTACAACCTAATACTTAATTATCGTAATAGAGAACAAATAGAAGAGATAAATAATGAAGTTATTTCTTTCTCTAATAATATACAAAAAGTAATTCAGTCAGATTTAGTACTTGGTCATCTAATAAATGTAAGTAATGTAAGCGCTGATGGCTATAGTGCAACATTTACTTTTGATAATCCTAATAGTTATACAACAACATTAAAAATTAACCCAGATAATGGTATTATTAGTTATGGAAAAAGTGGAGATATAATAGATTATGAAATACCTAGCATAGCAGATTTGATGTTAAGTCCTGATTCAAAAATAGAATACATTCCTGCTTCTAATGGATATTTGAAAATAACTATTATTTTAACCCATCCTAATTTTCCGGATGAAACTTATTCATTTATGATTAACTGTCCTGTAAATTACGTTTATTAAAAGGTTATATATAGAAGTAGGGCAATAGATGTTTCAATAATTCTCCCAAAGAAGAAGTATTTATATTCTAAATCTTCTTCTTTTATATTGTTTAGAACTTGTAAGTGAACTGAAAAACTACCAAAGGTTATAAAGGTTAAGACAAGTAATCCTCTTATATAGTTAGTAGTATCAATATTAGGTACTAAACTAATACCACTAGTCATATCAAGTATTCCTGTAATAATAGTTTCAAAGAATGGATTTAATGATAGAAAACTTGTAAGTAGTTTACTAAAGAACATAAAGAAAGTAATACTTCCTAACATAAATAAAAGTAATTTAATCGCATCATTTATCGCTTTAGGCAATGCTTCTAGAAATGATTTGTTTTGATAATTATTTATTGCTTTAAATGTTTTTATCTCTTTAGGTCTTAAAATAATACCAAGAATTAGATTAGACACTATCTGAATAACTAATATTTTATAAGCAAGGGATAGACTATTTAAAATGAGACCACATGTTCCTAATATAAAAAGAGGATTAGCAAAGTGAGTAAAGGTTAAGAGGTAGTTAGCAGTGTTTTTATCAATAGTTTTATTTTTATAACTTTCTACAACATATTTAGAGCCACTAGGAAAGCCTGATATGATACTAACTAAAATAATAAAAGAACTATTACCCTCGACATGAAATAATCTTTTGAAGATAGGATTTAATTTATTACTTATTTTAGTGGCAATACCTAGTTCTAATAATAATGATGCTAGGACAAAGAAAGGGAATATTGATGGAAATAATTTATTTTTAAAGATATTAATACTAGAGATACCACTTTCTATAATTAAAGAGGGATTAATAAAAATACCTAAGTAAAGAAATAAAATTATAAGTACGGCAAATAATTCTTGATATTTTTTTTTCATATTATTACCTTCTTTTGGTATAATGTATTAGTAAGGTGTGATGATATGCTTAATAAAGTTTATTTAAGAATAAAAAAATTTATGAAAGATTATTATAAGACCATTATTTTATTAATAGTATGTTATTTTATATTTACTTTTCCTTTACCATATTATATTTATGCTGGAGGAGGTACTATTAATATTAATGATAGAGTTCTAATTGATGGAAGTTCTGATAGTTCTGGATCTTTAAATTTTGCCTATGTTAGAGAACTAGAAGGTAATGTAGCATCTTTTATTTTAGGTAATATTATTCCCGGATATGATGTAGAAAAACAAGAGGATGTAGAGTTAAATGAAGATGAGACTAGTGAAGATATTGTGTTTAGGAATAGAATATACTTAGAAAATGCTAATCAAACTGCCACCATGTTAGCTTACCAAAAAGCAGGTAAAGAGATAAGTATTAGTGATAAACACTTTTATGTTATTTATGTTGAAGAAAAAGAAGAAGATGGCTTAAGAGTAGGGGATGAGTTAGTAAAAGTTAATGGTAAAGATATTGAAAACGTTGAAGATTATACTAATGAAATCCAAAAGCATGAAGTAGGAGATATAATTAAAGTAACTGTTATTAGAGATAATAAGGAGCATGATGTAACTGCAACTGTTAAAGAAGGAAAAGATTATAAAGTAACAGGTGTTTCTGTTAGCACTATTTATGAATATAAGACTAATCCTAAAGTAGAACTTAAATTTAAAGATAGTGAAGGTGGTCCTAGTGGTGGATTAATGTTAACACTTTCTATCTATGATAAATTAACTGATGGAGATTTAACTAATGGTCTTAAGATAGTTGGAACTGGTACTATAAGTAGTGATGGTACTGTTGGTGAAATTGGTGGTGTTAAATATAAGCTAAATGGAGCGGTAAAAGCTGATGCAGACTTGTTTTTGGTGCCTATTGGTGATAATTATAAAGAAGCATTAAAAGAGAAAGAGAAGAACGGTTATGATATTAAAATTAAGGCGATAGGTACATTTGATGAAGCGGTGTCTTATCTAGAAAGTTTAGACTCTTAAAAAATGTCCAGTAAAAGTCTTAAAGAGTGTTTATTTTAGAAAAATAAAAGAGATAAGTTTGTTTTTTACTTATCTCTTTTAAGGTGTAGGGCTTGGAACTCCTGGAATATCGATTTCATCGCCTTTTGGTGGTACTTCTTCTTCGCCATCATCTGGTTCTGTAGGTACTTCAGGAGTAGTTGGATCTTCAGGTTCCGTTGTTTCATTAGATGGAGGTGTTGGTTTTGTAGTGATATTACTATTATCATTTTCAGTTTCAGTAGAACTACTTCCTCCTGATAATGTTAATACAACACTACCGTTTATTAAATCTATTCTCTTATTAGCAGGATAACTTTGACTAACTACATAACCACCGCTTCCTCTAAAAGTAACATTAATTCCATGAGCATTTGCATAACTTCTAGCTTGCGCTTCACTGTCACCTGTAAAATCAGGTAATAAATCAAATGTAAATGTTGTTTTGTAAGGACCTGTTCCAGTTACAGTTTTCTCATAATCTTCATCATTGATAGAGAAAGAGAATTCTTTAATCATCTCAGGTTCTTCTTTTTCTAGATTAACTTTCATCGCTTTTACTATATCATCTCTACTAGCTGTATTAGGTACATAATCCCATAAAACTAATCTACTTCTCTCATCATAAATCATTTGCCCAGTACCATCTAGATATAACTGTTCAATATTAATAAGGTCAGCATCATCTTTTTGTAGAGAATTATTCATAATATCTTTAGCAATATCATAGAAAGATAAAATCTGTTGCTCTGTAAAGTTAGTATCAAGATTATTAGTAACAGTATTTAATACACCCATAACTTGGTTAATGTTCTTCATATCTTTAACTTTATTTAGGATACCTTGAATAACTAATTGTTGATTTAAACCTCTGTCTAAATCTCCACCACTTAATTGTTTT
>CASEDN010000031.1 GCA_949286645.1 uncultured bacterium | reverse complement strand
TCACCTCTTTCTAATTGTATTTATTATACCATTAAAAGATATAAAAGAAAATAAGAGACTAGATAATAATCTCTTACTATAGTATATGAATATTTTATAGATTTCTTTTCTTCTTTTGTAAGATGAATCTATTTCTTTCTTCTATAATATCTAAATCATAATTAGTTCTAAAACCTTTATCCATCATTAATTCAATAGGCTTGTTATTATCTGCATAATCTATTAAATCTATATGATAATCAGATAATACTTCTCCTTTAAATTTAACATTTAATAAATCATATATATCACTTTTTGTTAAAACTCCCATTTTTTTATTAACACTAATCATATCCTCTGTAGCATGATAAGACATTGTAATTGAACTTTTTAGTTTTGACAAATTATCTAAATATATATGAATGCTACCAGAATGAATGTTCATTTTAACAACTTGATTACTATTATCTCTATTCCTAAATATTGTAGATAACTCTATTCCATCACTAAAACTATCATCCAATATATTTTTAGCTATCTTACCAAATTTTTTACTATCTATAATTGTTAAAACTTCATCAGAACAGTAAACTCCATTTTTCTTTTCTACATAAGATCCAAACAAAGTACTTGATACCATTCTGTTAGGACTTTTATTCTTACTTGTATAATCATAATTAATATTTCTATTATTAAGTGAAAAATGCAAATTAGCATATCTACTATCAAGCCTTGCATATTTACTTAATTCTTGTAATTTACTTTCCATTCTTTGATATTCACTTCGTAACCCTAAAACAACACTACTCATTTCATAAAAACTAGAATTCATATTTACCTCCTTAAATATAATTTATATTTTATATGCTAATCTACATATTTATGTTGCTCACTAGTCCAAGCAGGAGTACAAGGAACAATAGCTTCAAACTCTCCTTCAAAAGCATAACACTCATTTTTATCAAGTAAAATAACGTCACCACTTTTAAACTTTATCTTTTCTTCCTTGCCTTTAACTTCTAAAATACCACTACCAGTCATTATATAAAGTAGTTCTTTACATTCAGTATTTGTTTGATAACCTACTTTAGGACTTCTTCCATTTATTTTAAATCCAAATCTTTATCGAATATAGGATATTGAAAGCCAGACTTATCATCATTACCAAAAACTCTGCCTTTTCTTTGCTTACATAAATCATAATAAATATCTCCTTTCAAAAAATATCATTCATTATTTTCTATTAGTAATTTCATTTCTTTTAATTTTGTTTCTAATAATTTCTTATCAATAAGCTTTAATTTATATTCAGAAATTAAAGTTTGAGTCATATTTTTACTAAGTGAGTATTCTACAACATCTTTATCTTTAGAACTACAAAGAATAACTCCAACACTAGGATTTTCTTGTTCTTTTTTAACATCTCTATCTAATGCTTCTAAATATAAGTTCATTTTTCCTAAATATTCTGCTTTAAATTCTCCTAATTTCAATTCAAAAGCTACTAAACAAGATAACTCTCTATTGTAAAATAACAAATCTATAAAAAAGTCATGATTACCAACTTGAACTCTATACTCATCCCCAATAAAAGTAAAGTCTTTTCCTACTTCCAAAATAAAATCTTTTAAATTCTTAATAATAGCATTTTTTTAAATCTTTTTCAGAAAATTCATTAGGTAAATCCAAAAATTCCAAACTATAAGTATCTAAAATTCTTGTATTAGGATAATCTTCTTCATCAATAGTTTTTGTAACTGTTGGTAATTGTTTACCACTAGAAAGCATATACCTTTCATAATAAGATGACGTAATCTGCCTATCTAATTCACGTTTAGAATAATTATTCTTTATAGATAATTGTAGATAAAAATGTCTTTCTTCTTTCGTTTTAGAACCACTTAAAATAAGCAAATTATTTGTCCATGACAATTGCGTCACCAGTGGTGTCGCAATCTCATCATCTTTATACGTACTATAAAATTGAACCATTCGCTCTATATTTCTTTTAGTAAAACAACGTATATTAGGATAATTATTCTTCATAAATTCAGCAGCTTTTGTAATAATCTTATCACCATAGGCACTATTTTGTTTTAATTCATATAAAAATTTACCAACTTCTAAATATAGTAAAATCATTTCTTCATTTACTTTTCTATATGCATTATTTTTTCTTTTTTCAATCATTTCAATTATCTGGTTAAAATTAGTGTCTAAAATAATAACACCTCCTTTGCATTTATTACCTATATTATATCTTATTACCATGGCTTTTTCTATAACAAATAAGTCTAAACATATAATTTTATTTATAATATTATTACATTTTAAAACTACTCAAGATAAATAAAATCTTTATCTATGGCTAGTTGCATCACCAGTAGTAACGTAACAACATATATATACAATATTGTATACATAAAATTTATTCTATATTTTATTGTATACTTTATAGTCTACTTTATTGTATACTAAACCTAATAGCCTCAAGACTTTAATCTTGAGGCTCGCTATAATTAATAACATTAGAAACAGGTATAATATAATTATTTTCATCTAACTTAGTCAAAGTATCGTAAAAACAAATAATTCCCCCAGTACCCATTTCTTTTTTAGTCTTCTCTAACTTACTAAAATTCTTAATCATTTCTTTTTTAGGAATAGCAGTCTTTTTTATCTCTAAAGGATATAACTTATTATTCTTATAAAATATTAAATCTATTTCATTTTTCTCTTTATCACGATAATAATAAAGGTTAGGAGTAATACCTCTTGCATTATATGCTTTAATTATCTCACTAACAATAAATGTTTCTAAATAATGACCTGAACTAGAACCAAGCTGTAACTCTCTTGCACTAGTATATCCTGATAAATAAGCAGCAAGACCTGTATCCATAAATACAATTTTAGGTAAATGAGTTATTCTTTTAAGTTCACTATTCATATAAGGTTCAAGCAAATAAACAAGTCCAGATGTCACTAAAATACTTAACCATCTAACAGCAGTAGGAACACTAATTAAAGCATCATTAGCAAGTGCCGTATAATTAAGTTGTTCTCCTGTTCTTGAAGCCACACTTACAATAAATTTTCTAAAACTAAGTTCTTTTCCTATCTCTGTCAATTCTTTAACATCACGAGAAATATAAGTGTCAAGATAACTATTAAAATAAATATCTCGTGACATACCTTTTTCCGTATAAAGTGTAGGCATTCCACCCTTAAATATTATCTCATATAATTTATTAACATCTATCTTAGTCATAGTTTTATACCCATTTAATTTAGCAGGATCAAACAATTCTTTCTTTTCATTTTTAACTATCTCAGAATACATAAAACTATTTAAATTAATAATACCAACACGACCTGCTAAAGACTCGCTAACATTTTTCATCAAATGAAATTGTTGTGAGCCTGTTAACCAATACATACCATTTTTATTTTCTTTATCAACATTTATTTTTATATAAGAAAATAAATTAGGAGCATATTGCACTTCATCAATAAGTAAAGGAGCAGGATGTTCTTCTAAAAATAATTTAGGATCACTCTTCGCTTGTTCACGTAAAACTTCATCATCCAAAGTTATATATTCCATATTATCAGGCTTCAAACTAAGCAAAAGTGTTGTTTTACCAACTTGTCTAGGTCCTGTAACTAACAAAACTTTAAAAGTTTTACTAATATTTTCAATAATCTCTTTCGCTTCCCTAGAATACATAAATATCACTACCTTTCACCTTAATAATACATTCAAATGTTACAAAAGTCAATACATATATATTAAATTAGTCAGCATTCTCATATTAAATTAGTCGATACTATCGTGTTAAATTAGTCAAACCGTTATCTCTTTCTTTCCATTATACCAAGCATCAACAATAATAGGAGTAACTACTTCATCTATAACTTTATCAACTCTTCTCGCTCCAAATTTTTCATAGTTGCTTTCTTTAATAACTTTATCCACAATTTCTTTGGATATCTTTATCTTTAAATCTTTCTTTTTAAACCCTTCTATTAATACATTTAATCTTTTTTCCACAATCCTGTGTATAACATCACTACTTATATCATTAAAGTAATAAATCTTACCTATTCTATTAACAAATTCCACACCTAGAAACTCTTCTATATCTATATTATTTTTACTTTCTGTAAAACCAATAGAATCTTTAGAAAAACCTAAATTAGTAGTCATAAAAAGAAACACATTATCAAATCTAACCTTTCTACCCCTAGAATCGGTTAATACCCCTTCATCAAGAACTTGTAGAAATAATTTCATCACTTCCCCACTTGCTTTCTCAATCTCATCTAAAAGTATAACTGAGTGAGGATGCATTCTAATCGTATCAAGAACAGTTAAATGATTATCAAAACCAACATAACCTGGAGGAGAACCAATAATCTTACTAACAGTATGAGCTTCTTTATATTCACTCATATCTAGCCTAATAAAGTTAGCATCTCCATATAAAAGGTTAGCAAATTCTTTAACTAATAAAGTTTTACCAACACCAGTTCTTCCACAGAATAAAAAAGATTCTATATGAGGCTTATCTTGAAAACCAAGTCTAACCTTCTTAACTCTATTACACAAATCAGTAATAATTTCATCTTGTCCTAAAACTATCTTTTTTAAACTCTTATCTAAGTTATTTATAATTTTTCTACTACTCTTATTAATCTCATAAACAGGTATCTTCGTCTTTAAATATATAACATCTGCAACCATCTCTTTAGTTATTTTTTTAGGCTTTCTCTTAGTCATTAAATTAAGTTCTAAGTCATTCTTCTTAGTAAGTAACTCTTTTTCTTTCTCTTTATAAGTAGAAGCTAAATCAAAGTCTTGTTTTATAATCGCTTTCTTCTTATTACTTATAACTTCCTGAAGTTCTATATTTATCTTAGAAAGAACAGTATCATTCTTACTTTCTAATAGTGATGCTTTAGTACAAACTTCATCTAATATATCAATAGACTTATCAGGTTGATAGTATTCATAAATATAAGTATCACTAAGTTCCACTATTAAATCGATAATATCATCACTAATACTAACAAAGTGATATGCTTCATATAAAGGCTTTAGTTTTTTTAATATCTCTTTAGTTTTATTAGTACTAGGCTCTTCTATCATAATAATCTGAAATCTTCGGTTTAAGGCCTTATCTTTCTCTATAAAGTTATGATATTCATAAGTAGTAGTCGCTCCAATTAACTGTATCTTACCTCTTGCTAAAGCAGGCTTTATAATGTTAGATGCATCAATTGCCCCTTCTGCACCACCAGCTCCTACTATCGTATGAACTTCATCTATAAAGACAATAATATCATCATTTTCTTCAAGTTCTTTTAATATCTTAGAAACTCTCTCTTCAAACTCCCCTCTATATTTTGTCCCTGCTACTAAACTAGCCATAGGTAGTGAAAGAATAGTCTTTCCTTTAAGTGGTTTAGGAACATTACCTTCTACTATTCTTCTAGCAAGTTCTTCAACAATAGCAGTCTTACCAACCCCCGCTTCACCAATTAATAAAGGATTATTTTTACCTCTCCTACATAATATCTCTATTAAACTTTTAATCTCATCATCACGCCCTATAACAGGATCAACCTCATTACCCACAATCTTTTTATTAAGATTAACAGCAAAATCTTCTACAAGTAACTTCTTGTGTAATGCTTTATTACTAACTTTAGAGTCTTTTGAAATAAAGTTATATATCTCATCTACATCTATATTAAGACCTATCAAAAGCCTAATCGCAACCCCTTCTCCTTCTTCAAGTATGGCTAGTAATAACTCATTAACACTAACTTCTACCTCACCTTTCTCTTTACTATTTAATATAGCAGTCTCTATAACTCTCTTTAACAAAGGTGTATACAAAAACCACTCATTAGATTCTTTACCTACTCCCACTATTCTAATAAGCTCTTTCTTAAACACTTCATAAGTTATATTGTATGATGCTAGTACTTTTGTTATCTCTAAATCCTTCATTGAAAGTATAGAAAGAAATAAATGCTCACTTCCAACATAAGGATGTCTTAAATTATTCATCTCTTTTTTTGCAAGTATCAAAGCTTTCTGTGCTTCTTCACTAAATCTTGAAAACATAAAATTCCTCCAATCTAATAATATTGTAAAGATTTTTACTTACTCTAATCAAGAAATAGAAGCCCCAAAAAACTGACAAAAAAAAGACCCCTAAGGGTCCAAAATTACTATATGATTAGTAATAATACTGTAAATACTACAAATGCTAATACAAGTAATGCTACTAATAGTTTCCAAATATACTTAAACCAATCTTTAAATGAAGTATTAGTATAAGCAAGTGTTACCATTAATGGAATACTTGTAGGAGCTACTAAAGTAACAATACCATATAAGCTCTGGAATATTACAGCAATAAGTTGATAATTATTAGTATCAGTAACCACACTTACAAAATATGGTAATACACTATAGAATGCATAAAGTGGATCTCCGTTAAAGATACTAGAAATAACTACAACTAAACCAGTAGTAAAGATATTAAATCCTTTAGTTAATCCTAAAATAAATTTATAGATAACTAATTGATATGGATCATAAGTAGTAAGTACTAAACAAGTATAAATTAGTATTACAATTAAAGTAGGTACTAATGCGCGTCTTACACCTTTACCAAATCCATCAAATACATCATCCCATTTAATTTTATAAACAAATTTAAGGATAATGATAGCAAGTAACATTAGAGTCACTAACTCTACTAAAGTCCAATATCCAAAAGCACTGATTGCCCCTAAAATCTTACCAAAGATAGGGAAACCAAATAATTCAAATTCTGTAATAGCAGTAGTTATATCATCAAATAAAGTTATACCGAAAGCACCATTCCAAGGAATAAAACCTAAAATTGTAACTATTAGCATTAAATCTAAGATTAAAACTAATGGCCATACTTTAACTTTATGTTTTTTATCCTTCTCCTTATCTTTATCTTTAGCTTTCACACTCTTAACTTCTTCTGGGATAAGTTCCTCTTTATCATCAACTTTCTTAGTACTAGCTTTCTTACCAAATTTTAAAACAAATAAAGCAAGTAAAACTACTCCTAAAACTAATAAAATAATTTTAGCCCAGATTAAATCTGTAAGTTCTACTGATAAGTATTGTTGTAATACTTGAGTTGTATTATAAGAGAATGTTGTTCCCATTAAACCTACAGCCACACTACCTGCAGTAACAGCAGTTGCAGCAAGTTTATTGTATCCCATCATAAGTACTAATGAAATAACAAATGGGAATAACATTAATAATGCTAATTGTAGTCCTGCAAATGAAGTTAAGAATGCAAATAATGCCATAATAACAACTAAGCATATTACTTCTTTACCTTTAAACTTCTTTACTAAACTATCTAGCATTCTTCTATAAGCTCCAGTTTTATATAAAACTCCATAGAATCCACCAACAACTAACACAAATAAAGCAACATAACCGAAGTAACCAAGAACAGTTGATTGATATGATAAAATATCAAATAAACCAACTTGATATCTACCAAGTTCTGTATACTCAGTTTGATAAGTTGCACAAGGTAAAATCCATGTTAATAAAGCAAATAAAAGTAATGTTATAATAACAACTTTAAGTGCATTATGCTTTTTCATATTTTTCTCTCCTTCCAACTATAATTATACGAAGAATTCCCTTAGTTTACAAGCTTTTACAAAACTTTTTAATGAAATTTTTGTGAATATTTAAAATTATCAAAAAATGATTTAAAGAATTTTTTAGAATGTTCATCTTCTAAGTTAGATTCAGGATGCCACTGTACTCCTATTATAAATTTCTTATCTTTAAGTTCAACCCCTTCTATTAGCCCATCACTACTTCTAGCACAGATTAAAGTATTATCTAGTTCTGGAACATGATAACTATGTCTAGAATTAACCCATATCTTTTCCTCGCCTATAATAGAATAAAGTTTACTATTCTTATCAATTATAACTGAATGAACATAATTCTTATTAGGTTCTAAATGATTAATAAGAGTATCATTTTTAATAGTATTATCATACCCAACTTTCTTTTCGCCACTTAATACTTTACTTAAAGCTTGCATTCCTAAACATATTGCAAGTAAAGGTTTATCCCTCCTAATAGCATAATCAATAACTACTTCATCAAGCCTATACCAAGTATCCCCTCCAGGTAAAATAAAGCCATCACACAAATTAAGAACCCTCTCTAAATCTTCAATCCCTTCTTCACTATAAACATTTTTACAAGACATCTCATCTTTATCAACAGGTAATATTAATAAAGGAATACCCCCAAACTTAATAACAGCAATTCTAATTTCTTCAACACAAATAATATTAGACTCTCCACTATATAACCTTCCCACTATTCCAATAATAGGTCTAATCTTAATCACCTCAAAATAAGATATGAAAAAAGATAAGAATATTTAACTCTTATCCTAATGTTTTAACTTTATCTTTGAGTATGTTAATATCATAATTAACTCGTTCTTCATCAGATATAAATGGTAGAAACACCTCCATATTAGGTAACAATTCTTTATTATTACTAAATATATCTATAGTAGTATCATTAATAAGCTCTGCAATAGAAGTATTTTCAAAAAAATCAGAAACCACTGAAACACTTAAAAAACCATTATATTTAAGTGTTTTTTCTAAATCTATATTATAGAAAATACTAAGATAACAAATTAAAGCTCTATATAAATCAGCCTTAACACTACATAAAACACAATTGCCATCATTATCTCTTAATCTATATCTACAACTATATTCAGTACTCTCAACAAAAGTTGAACTATCAAAATCTATTAAGTGTCCACCATCTTTATCAATTAATAAATTATCACACTGAATATCATTAAAACACATGCCATAATCATGAAGCTCATTTAACTGTCTAGAAATATCATTACAAGCTTTAACTTTTTCTTCTATAGAAAAATTACTGGCTTTTGAAAAAGAAACTGCATCTTTAAAATAATTAATAACAATACCTTTAAAACTATCATTTATAAAAAACTCATCAATAGGAATACCACTACCCAAAATATAATGTTTATTAATTAAATATTCAAGATTATCTTTAATTTTCTCTGTCAAAAAATAATAGTTTTTAAATAGTAAATTATCTTTTCTTCTAAATTCTGCCGTTCGACTATCAAAAAGTTTCTCTAAACTTTCATACTCTTCTTTTGTAATTTCCACGAACCTTCCCCCTTAAATTAAATTACTTATCAATTGGTTTCATTGTAGGGAATAATATTACATCACGAATACTCTCTTGTTCTGTAAAGAACATTACAAGTCTATCTATTCCATAACCAATACCACCAGCAGGAGGCATACCATATTCTAAAGCTTCGATAAAGTCCATATCAATATCATTCGCTTCTACATTACCTAAGTCTTTTTCTTTTAATTGTTCACGGAATCTTTCTAACTGATCGATTGGATCATTTAACTCAGTATAAGCATTTGCCATTTCTCTACCAGCAATAAATAATTCAAATCTATCAACAAATCTAGGATCATCTTTATTTTTCTTAGTAAGTGGAGAAATCTCTACTGGATGTCCATATAAGAAAGTTGGTTGAATTAAAGTTTCTTCTACATACTTTTCAAAGAATAGATTAATAATATGACCTACTGATTTCTCATGTTCTTGAACTTCTATTTTATGTTCTTTTGCAAGTTCTAAAGCTTCATCAACACTAATTTCCTTCTTAAAGTCAATACCAGTAACTTCTTTAATTGCATCAACCATACTAATTCTCTTCCATGGCCCTTTTACACTAATATCTTGATTATTCCAATGATAATCCATCTTACCAATAACATTCTCGGCAATATTAACAAACATCTTTTCTGTTAAATCCATCATACCTTCTAAATCAGAATAAGCTTGATATACTTCCATCATAGTAAACTCAGGATTATGTCGAGTATCCATTCCTTCATTTCTAAAGACACGTCCTACCTCATAAACTCTTTCCATTCCACCAACTAAAAGTCTTTTCAAAGGTAATTCCAAAGCTATTCTAAGATACATATCTAAGTCTTGACTATTATGATGAGTAACAAATGGACGTGCTGAAGCTCCTGTTAATAATGTTGATAAAACAGGTGTCTCTACTTCAACAAAACCTTTATTATCTAAAAAGTTTTGAATAGAACGAATAATCTTAGGTCTTAAGAAAGCAACACGTCTAGACTCATCATTCATCATTAAATCAACATAACGTCTTCTATATCTTTCTTCAACATCAGTAAGACCATGGAACTTTTCAGGAAGTGGTCTTAAAGCTTTAACTAAAGGAGTATACTCTATACATTTAATAGTAACTTCTCCAGTTTTAGTCTTCATAACCTTACCATAAACACCAACTATATCTCCAATATCAGCACTCTTGAATAAGGTATAAATATCTTCTCCTACATCGTTAATAGAAATATATACTTGAATAGAACCACTCTTATCTTTAATAGAGAAAAATGATGCTTTACCCATCTTTCTAATAAACATGATTCTACCAGCTACTCTAACTGTATCAGTCATAGACTCAAAAGCATCATGGTCTACACTTTCATACTTTTCTTTAACATCAATAGCATAATCTTCTCTATCATAACGACTACCAAATGGATCATACCCTAACTCTCTTAATTTAAGAGCCTTATCTCTTCTAACTAATTCTTGTTCTGTTAATTTTCGCTCGTACATAAAACATCCTCCTTCACTGTATCTGCAACTACAACTTCAGTCTTACAAACTTTATCATGTAATCCTTGAGCATTCTTAGTAAATGCTATCATTATTAAACTAATAATAAGTACTAAATATTGAATGAAACTAACAAGACTACTAGTACTTAAATATAAATTTTTACTTAAGAAAAGTACTAATATAACATTAATAATATTAACCAATATACTATTATTAATCATACTTCTAATAAGTAAATCATTCATAGAAAGTTCTGTGTCATTAGTCTTCTTAATTTTAATTTTCATTAACTTCTTACCAAGAGTCTGCCCATTATTATAACACGGATAAACAACATAGTAAAGTAGACTTATAACAATGGTAACTATAGAAACAATAACTGTTTGTCTAGATATATCATAACCTAAATCAACCATTTGATTAACGTATTCTTCCATAGAAACACTACCATCTACATAACCTTCTAAAACTCTATTTTGTTCTTCATATAGTTTAGTAGCAGTATCATTGACTGGAACAAACATTGTAATTAATGAACAAATTATACTAAGAAGTACTAAATCTATCAAAAATGCAAGTACTCTTTGACTAAACATCGCTTTAATATCAGGACTCTTTTTAACTTTATTTTCTTCCTGCATTTTTTTCTCTTCATCTTTAATTTTATCATAAACATTTTTCTTCTTCATAGACTTCCTCCTTAAACTCTTCTAATACTTGTAGTATATCATATATTTTAGTCATTTTATAAATTTTATTTTTAATTTCATTACTTCCTTTAACACCTTTAAAGTACCATCCCACATGACTTCTTATTTCTAATACAGCTTGTCTCTCACTCTTTAAATCTGCTAACATCTTTAAATGCTTTATACACATATCTATTTTATCGATAGTACTAGGAAGTGTATAAAGCCTACCTTCTAAGTAAAGAACTGTATTTCTAATAAGCCAAGGATTACCTAAAGCAGCTCTACCTATCATAACAGCATCACATCCTGTATAATCTAACATCTCCTTAGCTTTCTCTGGACTAGTAACATCACCATTACCAATTACTGGAATTTTAACACTATTTTTGACATCACGAATTATATTCCAGTCCGCTTTACCAGAATAACCTTGACTTCTAGTTCTACCGTGAACACAGATAGCACTAGCACCTGCTTCTTCACAGGTTTTAGCAATCTCAACTGCATTTATATGATTAGCATCCCATCCACTACGTATTTTAACTGTAACAGGACATTTAACAGCATTTACAACAGCACTAACTATTTCTTTTACCTTACTAGGGTCTTTAAGTAAAGCACTACCTGCTTGAGCTCTTAAAGCAACTTTAGGAACAGGACACCCCATATTAATATCAATAATATCAGGTCTCATATTTTCCTCTATATATTTAGCCGCCTCTACAAAACTATCTACATCACTACCAAATATTTGTTGAGCAATAGGACGTTCAACATCTTCCATATAAAGCATGTCAATAGTTTTCTTATTATCATAACATATTGCCTTATCACTAACCATTTCTGCATAAATAAGACCGCAGCCCATTTCTTTAACTATTTTACGATATGCACTATTACAAATACCTGCCATAGGAGCAAGAACAACTCTATTATCTATTTCAACATTACCTATTTTCCACATAAAATCACCTAACACTTGCAAAATATAAACTTTTATGTTACTATGAATATGTAAAAGAAATTTACATAAACTATTAAGGAAACGTTCAACATTGCCTTGTTGAATGCCTACCCCAAAATATTATTGTAGGAAGACACTTAATTCATTAGATGAATTAAGTGTCATTTTTTTATTACTATTATCAATATGATAACTAGAGATAAAATGATAGAAATATGCTTAAGTACTTTTAATACAAAGATACGTTTATTCATATCTATCAAACCTCATCTCCAAAGATTAGAGGTAGACACTCAACTGTTGAAATTCCCTTAAGCATATTATATACTAAAGACAATCTTGATACAAGCATTTTCTCAAATTAGATACTTATTTTGTTACTGTCTTTTCTTCTTTTAATAAATCTCTAATCTCTTCAAGTAACACTACTTGTTCATCTTTTTTCTTTTCTTTCTTCTTATGTTCTATTCCTAACTTCTTATCTGCTCTATCTCTAATATTAGTAACTATCTTAACCATTACAAAGATACAAATAGCAATTATTAAAAAATCTACAATACTCTGTATAAAAGAGCCATACATAATAGAAGCATCACCTATCTTAATAGATAACCCACTAAAGTCAAGTCCACCTAATATAACACCAAGTAAAGGCATAAATATATCATCTACTAAACTACTAACTATTTTAGAAAAGGCACTACCAATAATAACACCAATAGCCATATCTAAAACAGCACCTCTACTAATAAATTTTCTAAATTCTCCTATTTCTTTTTCCACTGCTTTCCTAGCTTTCATAACTTCCTCCATCTTTTTCCACTGGCTTTGTGAATAACTGCCTTTATAATACAGAAAAAAGAACTATTTTTCAAGTTCTTTTATAAGTTCAGCTTTATTCATCTTAGAATAACCTTTAACACCTTTTTCTTTAGCAAGTTCTTTTAACTTAGTTAAACTCATTTTCTCATAGTTAGTTTCCTCTTCTTCAGAAGGCATCTCACCATGTTCTACTAAGTAATCAATTTGTTCTTTAGTTAAAGTCTCATACTCTAATAATGTTTTAGCAAGTAAATCAAGTAAATCTCTATTTTCTTTAATTATTTTAGTCGCTTCTTCATAACATTTATCAATAATCTTTCTCATTTCTTGATCTATTTCATGAGCTACTTCATTAGAGAAGTTACGAGTCTTAGCATAATCTCTACCTAAGAAAGCACTACCTTCCCTTTCTTCTAATTGCATTGGTCCTAAATCACTCATACCATATTCAGTAACCATAGCTCTTGCTATCTTAGTAGCTTTCTCAAAGTCATTTTGCGCACCAGTTGTAACTTCACCAAATACAACTTCTTCACTAACACGTCCTGCAAGTAAACCTGTAATCTCTTCAAGTAAATCAGTTTTAGTTTTACATATCTTCTCTTCACTAGGAATCATCATATTATATCCACCAGCAGAACCACGTGGAATAATAGTAACCTTTTGAACATCATTTGCACCCTTTAACTTAATACCAACAACAGCATGTCCAGATTCATGATAAGCAACTAACTTACGGTCATTCTCGCTTCTTTTAGAACTAGTCTTAGCAGGTCCCATTAATACTCTATCACTTGCTTCATCAATCTCACTCATAGTAATAGCATCTTTATTGCGTCTAACCGCTAGAAGTGCTGCTTCATTAAGTAAGTTTTCAAGGTCTGCACCAGAATATCCTGGAGTTCTCTTAGCAAGAGCAGGAATATTAACACCAGGTGCTAACACTTTATTACGAGCATGAACTTTAAGTATTTCTTCACGTCCCTTAACATCAGGTAAATTAACTGTAACTTGTCTATCAAATCTACCTGGACGAAGTAATGCTGGGTCTAAAACATCAGGTCTATTAGTAGCAGCAATTATAATGATACCTTCATTTTCCCCAAATCCATCCATTTCAGTAAGTAATTGGTTTAATGTTTGTTCTCTCTCATCATGTCCACCACCAATTCCAGTACCTCTTTGACGTCCTACAGCATCTATCTCATCAATAAAGATAAGACAAGGAGCAGTTCTCTTAGCTTGTTGGAACATATCACGAACACGACTTGCACCAACACCTACGAACAACTCAACAAAGTCAGATCCGCTAATATAATAGAATGGAACATTCGCTTCTCCTGCAACGGCACGAGCAAGTAATGTTTTACCTGTTCCTGGAGGACCATATAAAAGTACTCCCTTAGGAATTCTAGCACCTAATTTTTGGAACTTCTTAGGATTCTTTAAGAAATCAATTAATTCCTTAACTTCTTCTTTCTCTTCATTAAGTCCTGCTACATCTTTAAATGTAACTTTATTCTTCTCACTAGATAACTTAGCTTTACTCTTTCCAAAGTCAAGAGAATTCTTACCTCCACCCATTTGTTTAGTTAAAAACCAAAAACAAACAAAAGCAAGTATTGCAATAGGTAAAATATTAACTAAAACAAGCAATAATGTACTTGACTCAGGATCAGCAGTACTATTAAATTCAAAATCATCAGCTTCACTAGCTTCCACTAACTTTTTCATTACTTGATCAGATAAAGGTACTCTAACAAAGAAAGTTTCATTTTCTTTATAGTTATCCATTGTACCAGTAATCTCATAAATTTTCGCTCTATCACGAGGAGTAACAGTAATCTCCTTAACTTCTTTATCTTCCAAACTAGTCATAAACTCATTATAAGTTAAAACATTAACCTTTTGATTAGCAACACTAACAAAGTATATAACTCCAAGCATTACTAGAAGTAAAAAGACATATGGAAGTAAACCTTTTTTAACTACTTTTTTATTTACATTCACAAAAATCTCTCCTTTTTCTACTCATATCTCAGTATTATATCATAAAATTTACTATTAGTCTTATCAAATTTAGATTTTTTTAAACCTGGCACAAAAACTACATGTTCACGACTATCAACAACTATAGGCCATATATCTCTATCTGCAGCAGGAATCTTACTATCTATAAAGATATCTTTTATTTTTTTATGCCCTCCTCCTTTAATAGCCATAACATCTCCAAGCTTTCTAGTTCTAACTATTAAAGGTAAAGTTACTTCTTTACTAGATAGTTTAATTATATTGTTACTATTTCCTTTAACTGAATCCAATAATTCTAATTTATGACCATTAGGAAGTATTACATCCTTACTAATTTCTATTTCATAACTACTAAGTAAAGTAGGATTTCTTCTAATAGATAAAGTATTATAACACTTTATAACCTCAACATCATTAGGTAAATTTACTTTAGCATTACTTTTTTTACTATTAATAAGACTTTCTATTAAATCTAAATGTTTATCATTTATTAACATTAAATCATCTTGATAAAAGCTAGATATAAACTTTTCTAATATAATTCTTTTTATAAAATTATTAATCTCTAAGTATTTATCTATATAAAGTTTATTATCTTTAACTACTTTATTAATCGCTTTACTAGCTTCCTCTTCAATAAATAAATCAGCTTCATTTAACACATTACTAAACTTTAAATACTTCTTATGAATATCTTTATCTTCACTTTTTAAGAAAGGTAATACTTCCTTACGATATCTATTTCTCGTATAAACACTACTAAAATTACTCTTATCAACTGCATAAGGTATTTTATTCTTATGACAATAATCTAAAAGTTCATCTTTAGTTAAACCAATAAAAGGTCTATAAATGTAATACCCATCCATTTTTACCAATTTTTTAAACCCACTATATCCTCTTAAAGTAGAACCTCTAGCAATTCTCATAAGTATTGTTTCCATCAAATCATCACCATGATGTGCAGTAAAAAGGTATTTAGCATTATACTTCTTAACTACATCATCAAAAAACTGATATCTAATATTTCTCGCTTCATTATGAAAGTTATCATCACCATAACCATTTATCTTCATATATTCAAAGATTACATTATTCTTTTTACAAAACTCTTCTAAATCTTCTTTCTCTTTAGCACTCTCACGTCTTTTATCATGATTAACATGAGCACAAACTAACACCACATCATGACTCTTTCTATACTCTAAAAGTGTCTTAAATAAAGCCATAGAATCAGGCCCATAACTACAAGCAAAGACTAAAAAATCTCCATCTTTTACTTTTATATCTTTATATAAATCCAAAACATTCATACACATACTTACTGATTACTCACTTTCCTCTTCGTCATCTTCAGGTATTTTTAAAATATATTCCCCATCTTTAGAATAAAAATATTTTTCTCTTGCATATCTTGCAACATAATCAGAATCTTGAAGTTTATTAACATCAGACTCTAACTCTTCTTCTTTATCTTTCAAAGAAGCAAGTTCTTTTTTCAACTCTCCTTTTTCTTGATATTTACTATATATCATAGTCCAATATCTAAAAATTGTAAACGTAGTAAAAATAATAACAGCAAAAGAAACACAAAGTAATAGAACAGGACCTAATTTTTTCTTCTTTTTTCTACTTCTTGCCATTAAAATTTCACCTACTTTCCTAACATATATTATAATATTATAAAAAAACTAGTTCAATATTAACTAGTTACTTTTTACACTTTTGGTCATCTTTTTTAATTTTTTTCTTGACTTCAGGCAACTTTAATAGTTTTCTAAGCCTCTTACTAAAATCAAAAAACAAGGAAAAGCCAAATATAATAAACAAATAAAAATATGGATGAATAATCGCATTATTTATTTTTCTCATAACAAGAAAATAAATAAGTACTAAATCTAAAATAAAGATAATATTAAAGAAAATCTTAATGCTTTTTTTCTTATAGAAAAGTAAGTTATAATTAAAATTATATAAGACTGATAAAATTCCCCCATATATAAAAGAGAAAATTAAAGCTACTACTTGTTCAGATAAACTCATCATCTAAACAATCTATTAAAGACACTAGAACCGTCTTTTTCTTTTTTACCATTATTTTCATCCATATAAGAAAAACCTTTTATCAAGCCTTTAATAGAAACATTACCTGCTAAAGTATCTAATTTAACAAGTTCCAAATCTTCACCTTTAACAACTAAGAATCCCATAACTGTTTCAAGTAAAAACTCTTCACTATCAAAGTTTTCAATTTTCTTAACTCCCGTAATAAGTAAATTCTTTCTTTCTGTAATAGTAATACTATGATTATAATTATTAATAAGTGCTTCCTTAGTTTCCATATCATCACCTAATAACTGATATGCTTTTCTAAAAAAAATATGAAAAAAAGAAGAACTAGTCTTCTTTAGAATCTTCATCTTTAAGATCATTATAAGCTTCAATAATTTTATCTTGAAACATCGCTCTAACTTCTGGATTAATTGGATGAGCAATATCACGATATCCCCCAGCTTGAGTCTTTCTACTAGGCATAGCAATAAAAAGTCCATTATCGCCTTCAATGATTCTAATATCATGAACAGCAAAAGAATCATCAAGTAAAACAGATGCAATACCTTTCATGCGACTTCCTTCTTTTTCAATTTTACGTACATTTACAGATGTAATTTTCATATGTAACCTCCTAATACTAAGTCTTATAAGTCAATTCTATACCAGTTAACTAACTTTTGCAAGATATTTTTAAAACATTGTCAATTACTTTACTAATATATGCATCTATTTAAGAATTTCTAAACTAGAAGTGATTAAATCACTATATGAAAAAGATTTAATGTTATTATCATCTACTAATTTAACTACAAATATAGAATGATATG
>CASEDN010000030.1 GCA_949286645.1 uncultured bacterium | reverse complement strand
TTATTTAAAACTTCATCTTTAACAGAACTAACAAACTCTTCACTACTCATTTTATCATTTTCAAGTTCCATTATCTCTTTAAAGAATTGTAGTTTTTGAGTTGTAATAGACTGAAGATTAGCAGTTTTATTACTACCACCATTTTCTTTATAAGCCCAGTGAGAGGCAATACCATTTTCTGCTATTTCATCCATTTCATAAGTTCTAATTTGAATTTCAAATAAATATCCATCTATACCAAAGACTGTTGTATGTAATGACTGATACATATTAGGTTTAGGCATAGCGATATAGTCTTTAAAACGTTTAGGTAGTGGTCTAAACTTAGAATGAATTAGACCAAGAGCAAGATAACAATCTTGTTCTGTATCTACTAAAACACGAAGAGCAAGTAAATCATAGATGTCACTAAACTTCTTCCCTTTATCTAATTTATTATAGATACTATAAATACTTTTAGCACGGCCTTTAATCTGATGAGGGATATGATGTTCATTTAATAGTTCTGTTACTTCTTCTTGCATCTCATAAACAGTAGTATCACGTTCTGCTTTTGTCTTATTAAGTTTATCGGCAATATCATAGAATACTGTTGGCTTTAAGTAACGAAGTGATAAGTCTTCAAGTTCACTTTTTATTTTATGGATACCAAGATGGTGAGCAAGTGGAGCAAATATTTCAAGTACTTCTTTAGACTTCTTCTTTTGTTTTTCTACTGGTGTAGCCCATAATGTTCTCATATTATGAAGACGATCTGCAAGTTTTACAATAATAACTCTAACATCTTCACTCATTCCTACAATTATCTTCTTATAATACTCAACCAAGTACTCATTATCAGTAGAAAAGTGAAGCCTACCTAACTTAGTAACTCCATCTACTAATTTATAAACAGTAAGACCAAACTTTTCTTTAAACTCTTCTACATCTACATCACAATCTTCTATAACATCATGAAGAAGGGCAGCAACTAAACACTCACTATCAGAATAAATAGAAGTAAGTATCATAGCAACATTAAGGGGATGAATAATATATTCCTCCCCACTCTTACGATACTGTCCAGCATGTTTTTCTTTAGCATAGTAATATGCATCAAGTATCTTTTCTCTTTCTTTAGGGTCTTTTATATAAGAATCTACTTTATCCATTAAATCGTCTATTGTAATAGTATCTTTTTTCACGTCTTACACCCCTTTACTTAACTTTAATCATTTATACCTTTAATAGTTTTCTCACTCACTTCTTTAACTACTTTTCTCTTTTTATTATTGTTTTTCTTTTTACTTGCAAAGAATACATAAAGCCATCCTGCAAGTAATAATGATGAATAAGTACCAGCGATTAATCCAACTATCATGGCAACATTAAAGGTTAATATTTCTCTACTTCCCATAATAAGTAAGGCAATTACTGGAAGTAATGTTGTTAATGATGTATAAATACTTCTAGACATTGTATCTTTAATACTTATATTAACAACTTCTTTAAGTTCATCTTTGCTTAGATTATCTTTATCTTTTTTCTTTAGATTTTCTCTTACTCTATCAAAGACAACAATTGTATTATTAATTGAATATCCAATAATTGCAAGTACTGCTGCAATAAACATAGAATTTACTTCTACTCTTAAAAGAATAATAGTGGCTACCATCATTAAGGCATCATGTACTAGACAAATAACTGATGAGATACCATAACTAAATTTAAATCTAAAGGTAATATATAGAATTATTCCAATTAAAGAGATAACTATTGAGAAGATAGCATTCTTAATTAAATCTTGTTTAACAACATTAGATACAACACCAATATCTACACTAGCATTATATTTATCAAGGAAATAACTCTCTACTTCTGCTATTTCATCTTCTTTTAACTCATCACTTACTCTAATATCAGTTTCACTACTAGTAACATCAATACTTACTTCATCAAGTTTCAATTCTTTTAAATCACTTCTTAAATCTTTTTCACTAACTTCAGTAGTTGCTAAAGTTATATCACTACCTGCTTGGAAGTCAATACCTAGATTCATTCCTTTAAAAGCAAACATAACGATTGATGCAAGTATTACTACCAAACTAAAGGCAGCGAAGAATTTACTAAGACCTAAATAATTATATGTAGGTTTCTTCTTTTCTTCTTTTATATTTTCTTCATGAACTCCAATAAAGAAATTTAATTTATTATCAAAGTATTTAGTTTTAACAAAAATCTTCATTAAGATTCTTGTAATACCAACCATAGTAACCATCGTTACAATGATATTGATGATTAACATTGTTGCAAAACCTTTAACACTAGATTCTCCTAAATAAAACATAATAATAGCAACTAATAGAGTTGTAAGGTTAGCATCAAGGATTGTTCCAAAACTTGCTTTACTACCATTTTTAAAGGCTGTCTCTAAACTTCTTCCTTTAAGTAGTTCTTCTTTAATACGAGAATAAGTTAAGACATTAGCATCAACTGCCATACCTATACCAAGGATTAAGGCGGCAATACCAGGAAGAGTTAATACACCTCCTATTAGCCAGAAAGCTGCAAATACAAATAATGTATATAAAAGTATTGAAACAGCAGATATAATACCTGCAAAGTTATAAATACCAATTAATAAAATGATAATTGCAAGTATACCAGCAATACCAGCATACATAGTCATAGTAAGAGTAGCATCTCCAAAACTAGCTCCTACCGTTTTACTAGATATTTCAGTTAACTTAGCAGGAAGACTACCTGAATTAATTAAGTCAACTAAATTACTAGCTTCTTCTTCTGTAAAGTTACCTTGAATTATAACATCACTAGCAAAGCCTTCACTAACAGTAGCTGAGGATATACAATTACTTTCACTAGTTCCACACATACTTCCTTCATTAGCATAAGAATCAGTCATTTCATTATAATCTAACCAAATAGCTATAATATTGTTTTCATAATCTTTAACAGCATTAGTTACTTTATAGAAAGTATCTTTATCTTTAACTGCTAAACTAACAGCAGGTCTACCATTTTGATCTGTAGTAAGTCTAGCACCTCCTGCATCTAAAACATCACTAGACATTAATAAATTATCTTCACTATCTCTAAAAGTTAGGGTTGCAACAGTAGACAAAGTCTCTCTAGCTTCTTCTTTATTAGTAACACCAGCAAGCTTAACACGAATCTTATCATTACCTTCTAAGGTAATTTCAGGTTCACTAACACCTAAAGTATCAATACGTTTAAGCATACTTTTATAAGTTGCATTTAACTTATCTTTAGTCATTTTACTTCCGTCAATAGGACTAACTTCATAAAGTATTTCAAATCCACCTTGTAAATCAAGTCCAAAGTTTAATGACTTAAATAATGGTACTATCAAAAAGCACACGATAGCAGCAATTATAACAAGTAATCCTGTTTTTAATAACACACTTTTCTTCTCTTTAACCATTTGTTTTTTTTCTTTAATTTTATTTTCTTTCTTCTTCATGACACACCTCCGATTATACTTCTTTATATCATTTCTATATTTTCTCTCTTGGTAAGATTATCTTTAAGATACTTATCTAATAGTTTATTATCACAATTTAAAATATCACTAACTACATCACTTAATTCCAAATTATGAGCTTTAGTCCACTTAGTAAGAATTAAATAATTCCAAACATCATTTTTATGTATATAACGATAGCCTAGTCTATCAAGTTCACTTTTTTTAGCATCTAAAGCAGGTTCAATCATTTGATACAGCTCTTCTTTACTATTAAAGGTAAAATCCATAAAGACATCTCCTTACTACCAAACTAATAATATTATAGCATGGATAAGAAAAAATTAAAGAAAAAACTTATAAATTATTGTATAATAAGTTTTAGAAAGATGTGTGTTTAATTATGAAAAGTATTTTAAAAAAAGAAATATGTGAAGTAACTATAAAAAATTCTAAATTCATAGGAGTTATTATGCCTATAGAGTCTAAAGATGAAGTTAAAGATAATTTAACCAAGTTAAAAGAAGAATATAAAAATGCTACTCACTACTGTTATGCCTTTACTTTAATTAATGATAAAGGATTTAGTGATGATGGAGAACCTAATAAAACAGCAGGTATACCTATATTAAATGTTATTGAAGGAGAAAACTTAATAAATATTCTAGTAGTAATAATAAGATACTTTGGAGGCATTAAATTAGGTCCAGGTGGTCTAATTAGAGCCTATTCTAATACTACTAAAGAAGTTATTAATAAATCTACTTTAGTAGACTTAATTAACGGTTTAGTTGCTTCTATTACTTTTACTTATTCCAATGAAAAAGAAGTTAATTATCTACTTAAAAATAGTATTATTAAAAATAAAGACTACGAACAAAACTGTACTTATATAATAGAAACTACTAAAGACATATTAGATAGTATATCTAATTTAGTAACTATAAACTATGTAAATGAAAAAATAATTCCTAAACTTAACTAGGAATTATTTTCATTAAAGAATTCTTTATTGTTATTTTTTATCATATTAATATTATCACTACTAGTTTTTATAGTAACTTTATATTCATACAATTTATCATAATTATAAATCTTACCAGCTTTAATATCATCACTTATTCTATCTAATGCATCTTTAAAACTAAATTCTTTAGGACTACTCATATAGACTAATAAATTACTATCATGTACATCTATTTCTATATTATTATTAATTAAGTAATCATAATAAGTAACCGTTACCTCTATTTTATCTGTTAGATTATCATCTACAACATATTCTATATCATTATGATAATATCCTACTGTATTTAAATCATTTGACATAGGAAGAGTCTCTGTTATCTCTTTACTTTTAGCATCTTTAGGTAGACTATTTACATAAGTTAAAGAGAAAAATTCAAAAGCAAAAATAATAGAACCTATAATAATTATAATAAGTGAAACTAATAAACTTATCATTACCCTTTTATAATTATTCTTATGATTAATAACAAAGTTAAGTGGTACTTCAAAGCATAATGCACTTATTATAAGAGCTGCGCCTGTCCAAAGAAGTATTCCTATTAAAGGAAGTCCTTTAAAGACAAATAACACTTCAAAACCTAACATAACTGCAAGTACTACAATACATATAAGAGGAGCAACTAAAAAGCATACTACAAAGAATTTAATTATATAGATAATTATCTTAGCAAGTGTTCTTGATAACGAATTATTCTTATTGTCTTTAATAATCACTTTCTCCACTTCTTCTACTCTTTTCTCTTTTACTACTATTTCTTTATCTACATCATCTTTTATTTTAATTCTATCTAAATATTTAACTTTTAATACATAGATAAATATTACTATAGAAAATACACTATATAAGATATCTACTATTAATCGAAATATAGTATTTAATGTAGGACCAACATAAGTAATACTATATAAAAGATTAGAACCTATTAAATTTTCTATAATGTCTTTAGGAATTGTACCTATTAAAATAATAATTATTAAAAGAAATACCGTTACTAAAAACTCTATTATTTCTTTAAAACTCATACTTTCAAAGAGACACACTATCTTTTTCATTAAAGTATTAAACTTATCTAATAAATCTTTAGTATTAATAGCAGTCTCTTTATCTTGTTTTTTCTCATCATCAACATTCCCATTTACTAAGGTATCCATATCTACATTAAATATCTTACAAATAGAAATTAATTTATCCATCTCTGGATATGTTGCACTACTTTCCCATTTAGATACAGATTGTCTTGTAACATCTAATTTTTCTGCAAGAGCTTCTTGACTCATATTTTCTCTTTTTCTTAACTTTTGCAAATTACTAGCAAAATTCATTTTTCTCACCTCTGTTTAAAATTTACCAAAAAACTTGGTTGCATGCCACCTATT
>CASEDN010000029.1 GCA_949286645.1 uncultured bacterium | reverse complement strand
TGTGGAATATAACGTTGAGTTTGTGATATACTTGTCATATGCAATAAGTCCTTTCGTATAATTTTTTATTTCAATTAATATTTTATACGACTTATTGCTTTTTTTCTATATTGATGGTGTCACATCAATTGTAACTCTACAAAATATAAATTACTCGTATTTTAATATTCTTGACAATACTTAAATTAAAACTTACAATAGAATATAGATTATAGTTTAGATTTTTATTTAAAGTATATTCTAATGGAGGTATAATATGAATGAAATGTTACTCTCCATTTTACTTATAATTTTTGGATTAGTTTGTGGTTTTGGATTAACTTTTTTAGTTGCTTATATAAGAGAAGGGACAACTTCTAAAAAAATAGATAAAATGTTAAGTGATGCAGAGAAAAATGCTGATAAGATAAAACGCGATGCTGTTATGGAAGCGAAAGAGAAGAGTTATCAGTTAAAACTTGAAGTAGATAAAGATATTAAAGAGAAGAAATCAGAACTTAAAGATAGTGAGAATAAGCTTCTACAAAGAGAAGCTAGTCTAGATAAAAGAGATGAACTTTGTCAAAGGCGTGAATCTACTTTAGATGAGAGAGAAGAAAAGTTAATTCAAAGACAGAAAGATATTCAAGAAAAAGAAGCAAAAGTGGAGGAAATTAAGAAAGAACAAATTAGTTTACTAGAAGAGATTTCTGGTTATAGTAAAGAAAAAGCTCATGATTTGATTATGAAAAATGTTAAAGAATCTATGAGTAGAGAAATTGCTATTTATATTAGTGAACAAGAAAATGATGCTAAGATGACTGCTGATAAGAAAGCACAGGAAATGATTGTTAGTTCTATGCAGAAATATGCAGCAGATATTGCGAGTGATCAGACAGTTACTGTTGTTAGTTTGCCTAATGATGAGATGAAAGGTAGATTAATTGGTAGAGAAGGTAGAAATATTAGAACTATTGAAGCTGTTACTGGTGTTGATCTTATTATTGATGATACTCCTGAAGCAGTTGTATTATCTAGTTTTGATCCTTTAAGAAGAGAGATGGCTAGATTAACTCTTGAAACTTTAATAAAAGATGGAAGAGTTCATCCTACAAGAATTGAAGAAGTTTATGATAAAGTATGTAAAGAAACTAAAGAAAAAATACTTGAGTATGGAAATAGTGCTTTGTTTGAACTTGGTATTACTAAGATGGCTCCTGAATTAATAGAAGTAATTGGTAGACTTCATTTTAGAACTAGTTATGGACAAAATGCTTTACAACATTCAATTGAGGTTGCTAATTTAGCAGGACTTATAGCAGGGGAGATTGGAGAAGATGTATCACTTGCTAAAAGAGCAGGACTTTTACATGATATTGGTAAAGCAGTTGACCATGAGATTGAAGGTAGTCATGTCAGTATAGGTGTTGAACTTGCTAAAAAATATGGAGAAAATGATGTCGTAATTAATTCAATTGCTTCTCACCATGGAGATATAGAACCTACTTCTGTAATTGCTTCTTTAGTTGCAGTAGCTGATGCTTTATCGGCAACACGACCTGGAGCAAGAAATGATTCATTAGAAAACTATGTTAAGAGATTAACTCAACTTGAAGAAGTTGCTAATGATATAGAGGGTGTTTCTAAGTCTTATGCTATGCAAGCTGGAAGAGAGCTTAGAGTTATAGTAGAACCTGATGAAATTGATGATTTAGAAGCTCATAGAGTAGCTCGTGATATTAAAGAAAAAGTTGAATCTACTTTAAACTATCCTGGTACTATTAAAATTACAGTAGTAAGAGAGACTAGGGCTATAGAAGAAGCAAAATAAAAATAGAGTTTTGGTTGAACTCTATTTTTTTATGTCTAGAATTATTGGTAATATTAATGGCCTTCTTCCAGTTATATTCATAATGAATGGTATTAAATCTAAGCTAAGTTGATTTTTAATATCAGTAAATGTAGCTTTCTTATCTTTTAATTTCTCATTAATAACATTAGTAGCTTCTTTTTCAATCTTTTTAATTAATTCTTCATTTTCATTTACTAAAACAAATCCTCTTGTTGTAATATTAGGTTTAGTTAGGAGTGTTCTTTCTTTAGAATTAATATTAGCAATTACTACTAAAATACCATCACTAGCCATTATTTTTCTATCTCTTATAACGGCACTACCAACTTCACCAATTCTAGAACCATCTACATAAATATCATTATTAGGATAACTTTCACCTTTAGTTATTTTATGATTCTTTAAGATTAGACTATCACCATTTTTCAAGATGAAAGTATTTTCTTTAGGAATACCACAGTCAATTCCAAGATTAGCATGTTGTTTTAACATTCTATAATCTCCATGGAATGGCATTAAGTATTTAGGTTTTAATAATCTAATCATTAGTTTTAATTCTTCCTGATTAGCATGACCTGATGTATGTAAGTTATTCATAGTCATGTTTGTAAAGACTTTAACACCTTTTAAATATAACTTATTAATAGTTTTATGAATACTTAAAGCATTACCAGGAATGGCACTTGATGAGAAAATTACAATATCATCTGGTCTTAATTTAATTTGTTTATGGGTTCCATCTGCTATTCTAGATAAAGCGGCAAGTGGTTCTCCTTGGGAACCAGTACAAAGGATTGTTACTTCTCCAGGTTTTAAGGTATTGGCAACTTCTGGTGTTACTAATAGTTCTTTATGGTCAATATATCCACCTTTAATAGAGATATCAATATTATTTTCCATACTACGACCAAAGACACATATTTTTCTACCATGTTGATAGCAAGATTCAAATATATGCTTTAGTCTATAAATATTAGAGGCAAAAGTTGCAATTATAATACGATTATATTTGTATTTATCAAAGATATCAATAATAGCATCGTCAACACGTGATTCACTAATTGACATTCCTTCATTTAGAGCATTAGTACTATCACTTATTAATAAATCTACACCTTCTTCACCCATTTTAGCCATCTTATATAAATCTGCCATTGGTCCAATAGGAGTTAGGTCGAATTTAAAATCTCCTGTTGTTATGATTCTTCCGTTTGGAGTATTTATAGAAATACCATGGGAATCAGGAATAGAGTGCGTTGTTCTAATAAACTCTACTTCCATGTGTTTAAATTTTAACTTTGTATTCTCGTCATAAACAAATAAATTATCATATCTAATATTTCTGTCTTCTAATTTTAATTTAATTAATTCTTTAGCTTGATTAGGTGCATAGATAGCAGGAATATTAACACTTCTTAATAAAAAGGGAATAGCCCCTATGTGGTCTTCATGACCATGCGTAATAAGTAGTGCTTTAATTTTATCTTCGTTTTCTTGTAAAAATGAGTAATCTGGAAGGACATAATCTATACCTAAAAGTTCTCCTTCTGCAAAAGATACTCCCGCGTCTATAACAATAATTTCATCTTCATGCATTACACAATACATGTTTTTTCCTACTTCACCTAAGCCACCTAAAACAATTATTTTTGTTTCGTCTGACTTTTTATTCATTGTTTCTCCTTTCTTTTATTTAAAACCTGAAAGAACTAACCGATATAGATTATACACTATTTTTTTTATTTTGTCTATTACCAAAAAAACATTGACTTTATTAGGAAACACTGCTATAATTTTAATCGGTACATTTTATATCCCCACTAAAACTTAGGCTGTGGGAAGGCTTAGGTTATTTAGTAGAAGGAGAATATTATGAAAAGTTATATGCAAAAGAAAGAAACAGTAGAGAGAAAATGGTACGTTATCGATGCTGAAGGTAAACCTTTAGGTCGTGTGGCTAGTAAGGCTGCTCATATCTTACGTGGTAAGCATAAAGCTACTTATACACCTCATATTGATTGTGGTGACTATGTAATTATTATTAATGCTTCTAAAGTTTTACTTACTGGTAATAAGTTAGAAGATAAGAAATATTATAGTCATTCTCAGTATCCAGGTGGATTAAGAACTAGAACTGCAAAAGAAATGATCGAGAAGTATCCTGAAGAAATGGTTGAGAAAGCTGTTAAAGGAATGTTACCAAAGAATCGTTTAGGTAGAGCAATGTATAAGAAACTATTTGTATATGCAGGTAGTGATCATAAACATATGGCTCAAAAACCTAGCGAGATGGATGTATAGGGAGGTTAAATTATGGCAGATAAGAAAAAAGTATATACTGGAACTGGTAGAAGAAAGACTAGTGTTGCAAGAGTAAGACTTACAGCAGGAACTGGTAAAATTACTATCAATGGTCGTGATGTTAATGAATATTTCCCATATCCAACTTTAGTTATGGATTTAACTCAACCACTTGATGTTACTAATACTCGTGAAATATTTGATGTTGATGCAGATGTAAATGGTGGTGGATTTTCTGGTCAAACTGGTGCAGTTAGATTAGGAATTACTAGAGCATTATTACAATATGATGCATCTACTCCAGCAGATTCTGAAAATAGTTTCCGTAAGATATTAAAAGCTGAAGGATTTATTACTCGTGATGCACGTAAGAAAGAGCGTAAGAAACCAGGTCTTAAGAAAGCTAGACGTGCTCCACAATTTAGTAAACGTTAATCTATTGTTTCTAAAGTATCGATTAAGTTCGATACTTTTTTTGTAGATTTTGATATTAACTTATATACAAGACTTGAGGTAGGTAGAGTTAAGTGCGTTGCCCCTCAGGTATTTTTTTGTTATACTTTATTTATGAAAAAGTGTTTGAGTAATTTTGATTTAAAACTTATTGCAATCATTACAATGACAATAGATCATATTGGCATTGTTTTTGGTACACCTTTTTATAATTTTTTAAGAGCAGTGGGGAGACTTTCTTTTCCTATCTTTGCTTTTTTATTAACAGAGGGATATGTTCATACTAAGAGTTTTGGTAAGTACTTTTTAAGACTTTTAATTCTTGCTGTTATCTCAGAGGTTATTTATGATTATGTTTTCTATGGTAGTTTTGTTTATTTAGGGGCAAATAATATTTTCTTTACTCTTGCTTTAGGACTTTTTACTTTGTTTTTATTAGATAAAAGTAAAAGTTTAGTTAAGAAGTACTTTAAAGAAAGAATAGATTTAATTATTATTGTACCTATAACATATCTTTTAATTATTGTTATTTTGGGATTAGTTGCTGAGTTTTTAAATTTTAGTTATGGGATGTTAGGTATTCTTGTTATTAGTTTTTTCTACTTGTTTAAAGATAGTTTTCTTTTAACAGTTATATCAGTTACGTTATCAACGTTAATACTTGGAGATACTATGCAATACTTTTCGTTATTCTCTTTAATTTTAATATATTTTTATAATAAGAAACTTGGTAAGAAATCTAAGTTATTTTTCTATTTATATTATCCATTACATATATTAGTTTTAGGACTTATTAAAATGTTTTTAGTAATGTAGGATTGCTGGGCTAACAAAGGTTCTTTTCCTTTTATTTCTCATAGACTATTTTAGAGGTGAAGGAAATGTTAAACTTAACACTATTACAACAGATGTTAGTTGTTGCAATCGCTCTTAGTGTTATAACCTGTGCTTTTATTCAGAAAACAAAGAAATATTTTCCATGTTCTAGCTGTTTAGTTATTTATAATTTAGTCATTAATTTTGTAGTAGGAACACTTTTTTGTATTACTTTTACTAGTGTAGATTTTCCTAGTAGTCTATGGGTATCTTTCTTTAGTTTTATAGGTGCTGATACAATTTATAAGTCTTTAGAAGGGAAACTTAAAGATTATTCATCTTTAGTTAGTTCTGATTATATTACAGTAAAGAAGAGTAATATTATAAATGTTGATGAGAAAGGCAGTGATGAGTAATGGAAAAGCCTCTTTATCCTAGTCCTTATATGAGAATAACACAAGGATATATGACTGGTACTCATGCTGATAGTTATGCGATTGATGATGCAGGTAGTGATACAGGTATTGATTTTATAGTCGCTCCTTATACGGGTATTATTAGAAAAATTTATACTGGAGATGCTAATGAAGTGTGGCTTGAGAGTAGTGAACCGGTAATTTATCCAGATGGAACAGTTGATTATATGACGATGATGTTCGCTCATGATAATGATGTTTCTAATCTTTTTGTTGGTAAAGTAATAAACAGAGGGGAAAGGTTTTATGAAGAAGGAACTAAAGGGAATGTCAGTGGTAATCATGTTCACATGGAATGTGGCAGAGGTAAGTTTACAGGTAGTGGATGGCATCAAAACAGTGCCGGATACTGGTCTATTAATAATGGAAAGAATCCTACAGAGTGCTTATGGATAGATGATAGTATTACAGTATTAAATAGTAATGGTTATATATTTAAGAGCATAGAGCCTGAAGTTAGTGTTCCAGATACTCCTAGTACAGATAATCCAGTAGTTGAAGAACCTGATATTAGTGATTCAGATACTGATAATATTGATAATAATACTAATATAGAAGTAGTTAAACCCAAACTTATATTTACTTGTAAGAGTGATGATATTTATGCAATAGAGTTAAAAGCTGGACAAAAACTATATTTAGAGTAAATAAAAAAGAGTCAAGAGACTCTTAACCTAGGGCAACATCTAGTATCATCATAACCATGAACCCTAGAATTGTAAATAAGGCCATTAGGTCTTTTTTATTATTTGTTTGACTTTCTGGTATTAGTTCTTCTACGACAACATAAATCATAGCTCCTGCTGCAAAAGCTAATAAAAATGGTAGTATTAGTTGTATTTTTAAGACTAGTAGGGCTCCTATTACGGCTGCGATAGGTTCTACTATTCCTGATAGTTGTCCATAAAAGAAGGCTTTGCCTCTTGTGTAACCTTCACGTCTTAGAGGAAGAGAGACAGCACTACCTTCTGGGAAGTTTTGTAGCCCTATACCAAGAGCAAGAGTTAAGGCACTAGCAAGAGTAGAACCAGTTAGAGAGTAGGCAAGAGAACCAAAGGCTACTCCTACTGCCATTCCTTCTGGTATATTATGTAGAGTAATTGATGATATTAACATAAAGCATCTTTTAGCTTTAGAACTATTTTCATCCTTTCTTTTTCTATCTAAATAATCATAGACTTTATCACCAATAAATAGTAAAACTCCTCCTGATAAGAAACCTAATGATATAACTAACCAACTAGTCATCTTTAATTCTTTAGCCATTTCAAGAGCAGGGGAGATTAAACTAAAGAAACTAGCTGCTATCATGACACCTGCTGAAAAACCTAATAGAGCATCCATTAGAGTCTTATTAACTTTCTTAAAAAAGAAAACAATACTTGCACCTAGTGCTGTTATACTCCAAGTGAAAATACAGGCAATAAATGCTTGTAAAACTGGTGATAAATCATTAAATGAATCTAACATTATAACACCTCTAGTTGTAAGTTATGCAAAGTGTGTTAATAGTAGTGGGCTAAAAATATAAAAGTAAAATTTTATTAACTGTATATAATATAATGAACACTAATTTAATATACGAGGAGGTTGTTATGAAAAAAGATATCATTGAAACAGAAATAGTTGTTCAAGAGAATAAAATAAGGGTTATGCGTGTGGGGGATACTGATTACATTTCTTTGACAGATCTTTCTAGATATGCCAATGAGGAAAATCCTGCTAATGTTATAATTCATTGGATGAGCAGTAAAAATACTTTTAATTATATTGGTTTGTGGGAACAGTTAAATAATGATAATTTTTATTTCACGGAATTCAGTGAAATTAAAATTAATGAGCTTGTAAAATCGTCTTTTACGTTGAGTCCTAGAAAGTGGATAGCTAGGACTAATGCTATTGGGATGATTTCTAAGGGTGGTAAATATAGTATTGGTACCTTTGCTCATCCTGATATAGCATTTGAATTTGCAAGTTGGTTAAGTCCAGAATTTAAATTATATTTAATTAAAGAATTTGAAAGGCTTAAGAAGGATGAACTATATAAAGAGAAGATAGAATGGCAAGTTAATAGAATCCTTTCGAAAGTTAATTATTTAGTTCATACTAATGCTGTTAAGAACTATATTGTACCTAATTTAACTGATAAGCAAAAAAGATTTGCTTATGCAAATGAAGCGGATGTTTTAAATGTAGCATTGTTCGGAATGACTACTAAATAGTGGAGAGATGATAATTCTTCACTTTCTTGTAAAGGTAATATTAGAGATTATACTGATTTGTTGCATTTAGTTATTTTAAGTAATTTAGAAAGTATTAATGCAGAATTTATCGCTAGTAATATTTCTCAAAGCGAAAGGCTTGTAAAACTAAATGAAATTGCTAGAAAACAAATGAACATTTTAGTTAATAATAAAGCAATTAAGGATTTTGAGTTATTGGAAGAAAAATGATATAGATAATATTTTATACTATTAAAAACATATACTTTAATAGGTGTTTATAATGGTAAGAAAATATAAAGTTCTTTTTTTAATTATGTTTATAGTTTTACTTATGTCATTACAGTTTGTTGATGCTAGAGTTAAACCTAAGAAAACTTTGACTGGTAAAGTTATAACAATTGATGCCGGTCATGGAGGTAGGGACTCTGGTACTACTTATGGTAATCTTTATGAGAAAGATATTAATTTAGAAATATCTAAAGTGTTAAAGAAAGTGTTGAAAGAAAAAGGGGCAACTGTTTATATGATAAGGGATGATGATAGTGATTTATCAAGTTGTTGGGATAGTGCTAAGAAACGAGGTGATTTATATAGAAGAATATTAAAGATACAAGAGAATAAGAGTGATTTGTATTTATCTATTCATATAAATTATCATTATCATAGTAGTGTTAGTGGTGCTGAAGTTTTATATCATCCCATTAATCCTAATAATTTAGTACTTGCTGAATCTATTATGGATGAATTTAAAAATGATTTAAATACTGATAGAGAAGTTATTAAGACCAATTTATATCTTTATTCTAATACAAGAGTACCTGGTGTTTTAATAGAGTGTGGATTTATATCTAATTCTAATGAAAGGTACTTATTACAAAAAGAAAGTTATCAAAAGAAACTTGCTAATTCTATTACTAAAGGGGTAGAAAATTATTTTAAAGAGATTGATTTGTGATATACTTTTAATAGAGGTATGTTATGAAGAAGATAAGAATTGTATTTTTAATACTTTTATGTTTATTAGTAGTAGGATGTAGTAGTCCTTTTGTTGAAAATGATAAAGAGACTAGTGTTTCTACTTTTAGTGGTGATACTTTAAGAGTTAATTATATTGATGTAGGACAAGGAGATTCTATATTTATACAACTTCCTAATAATGAAACTATGTTAATTGATGCAGGAGAAGCTTATAAGATCGCTAGTGTTATTAATTATCTTAATAATTTAGGTATTACAAAGATAGATTATGTAGTTGGTACTCATCCTCATACTGATCATATTGGTGGTTTAGAGAATATTGTTAACACTTTTGATATAGGTTCTATTTATATGCCTAGAGCTAGTTCTACTAGCAAGACTTATCTTGATTTACTTACTGCTATTAGTAATAAAGGTCTTAAGGTTAAGACTGCTAAGAGTGGAGTAGTAGTTCTTGATGAAAATAATTTAAAATTAGAATTTATCGCTCCTAATAGTGATAGTTATAGTGAGTTAAATAATTATTCTGCTGTTTTAAAATTAACATATTTAGATAATACTTTCTTATTTATGGGAGATGCAGAGACTTTAAGTGAAGATGAGATAACAAGTAAAATCAAAGCTGATGTTATTAAGGTAGGTCATCATGGAAGTGACTCTTCATCAGGAATAGAATTTGTTAAGAAGGTAAGTCCAGAGTATGCTATTATTATGGTTGGAGTTGGTAACTCTTATAATCATCCTTATCAGTCTATTATAGATAGATATGAAAATGTTGGAGCTAAAGTTCTTAGAACTGATTTAGATGGTAATATTCTTTGTGATAGTGATGGTAAGGAAGTTATTTGTAGTGGAGATAAAGATTCTAGTAGTATATCTACTAGTAATATAAATCTTGTTAACATGACAACTCCAGTTAGTCGTGGAAATGATGTTACTGTTAGTGTAAAAGGAGATCCTAATACTACTTATGATATAGATGTAATCTATTCTAGTGGAGAGAGTAAAGCAACTGGACTTGAAGATAAAACTAGTGATAGTGAAGGTAATGTTAGTTGGACTTTTAAAGTTAGTAGTAATGTTAAACCTGGTACTTATAAAGTTAAAGTTACTGATGGAGAAAATAGTGCTAGTTATGATTTAGAGGTGATGCAGTAATGGATGTAATAGTAGATAGAATTGAAGGAGATTATGCTGTTGTGGAAATAGAGAAAGGCAATATGAGTAATATACCACTTGATTTAGTTCCTAATGTTAAAGAGGGTGATGTTGTTTCTATTACAATTAATAAAGATAAAACTGAAGAGAGAAAAAAGACTATAGAAGAACTTATGAATAGTGTGTTTGAATAGATTAAAAGTTACGAAAAAACGTAACTTTTTTATTATATTTTTGTGCTAGAAAAATAATGTGATACTCTAGTTTTAGGGGTATTTAATAGTTGAAATTAAACATTGTCAATTTCCTAGAAAGGAGATTGATATTATAAATAGAAAAGATTTATTGATAGTCTTTTTAATCATAATTATCCGTTTACTTATAAAGTTATTATTTTTAGCAATATAAATAAAAGCCACCTAACTCGCAATTGTTGAATTAGGAGCTAATCCATAATATAAATATTTGAAAGTTCACTCAACATGGGAATATTAAGTGTTCCTTTTAATATTATATTTGTGAAAATTATTTTTTCACTACTAACGATACATCTTTAAAATAATAATTTAATATCTGTTTATAGTTATATCCTAACTCTGCTAGATTATCCGCTCCTATAATACTTAAACCTAACCCACTACCTATTCCTCTTGTTATAAAGGTAAGATAATCTTTCTTAATAATTATAGTAATATCTGTTGAAGGTAAATCTAAATAGACAGCAAGATTTCTGGCATCTATTTTCTTTTCTCCTAAATCTAGTTCTTTTATTCTGTTAGAGTTGCTTATACTAGTAATCTTTATATTGAAATTGTCACTTTTTAAATTTAATCTTTCTTTAAATTCTTTAATACTATAAATTTTCTTTTGTAAATAGTTTGGATAAGCTAAGTCCCAGAGACTTTCTTTTTTTACAGTGTAAGGAATACTTTTATCTTCTTCGGTATAACCATTACTAACTAAGTGAGTAAAACATTTGATAGGTTTGCCATTATTAATTAAATATTCCCCATCAGTTCTATCTATTACTTTGTTAAATATCTCAAACTTTGATTTGTAGGTTTCAGGATAAGTAACTTTATAATAATTATAGTTATGATAAGATAAAGATAGTTTATTTATATCTAAATAATTGCTATTTAAATTATAGATTATTTCTCCTCTATATAAAACTGTTAAAGCTTTTAGGGTTTCTTCTTTTAAAGAGAGATTTATATTACTGAATAATAAACTTAGTAGTACTTCTTTTATAGTCATTTTTTCTTTAGTATTAAGAGTAATTGCATAATCATTTAAGTAAGTCTTGTTATTTTCGATAGTAATCATTTTAGTACTAATACCATTAACTATAAAAATTATCTTATTACCATTAAATTTAATATCATGGGTAACTAAATAACTTCTAGCTTTCTTTTCTAAGTCATCTTCTTCTAAATCTTCACCAAACTCATAATCGACATTTAAATATAAATATAATATTTCTTCATTATTACTTCTTGCAATCTTATAACTTTCTAACATATTATCACCTATTTATATAGTGATATGTTAGATTTAATTTTATTCAAAATATTTTAACTTATTTTTATTATTGCAGTCTTTTCCTGTTAAGTATGAGCAATTTTTAAAGACATTTTTTAAATTAATTTTTTTAGTGTCCTTTAAATAACTATTAACATCTGTGATAATCTTTTTAGTATCTTTTAAGGCAATAGAATATAATTCTATGAAAGATTCATTATGTTTTTCACGTTTTAGGCAAGGATGATTCCAAGTTGAATGATTAGCATTTAAATAATTAAATTCATCTTTTAATGGGGTGTGATAAGATATTGCTTGTAACTTAAAAGTTTTATCACTAGTAAATTTATCGATGGTTTTATAGCAAAACATTTTTATTCCATATTTGTCATATCTTAAATACTTTAAAGCTTTGTACATGTCTTTTAGTGATTCATAATAATATTTAGAGAAATCATTAAAACTAAAAGTTTCTTTAAAAGTATAATCAATTACTTCTATTAACTCTTTAGAAAATGGTGTAAGGTCAAAAGTAAAATCATAAAACTTAAAATGGTGAGGATTAATATTCTCTTTTTGTTTAATCATGTAATTATCTAGAAAGTTTTCCATATATTCATGTTTGTTTCGATATTTATAAGTATTAGGGTTGCTTTCGTCAACAACCCCAGTTTTATAAATTATATATGGGTGTAATTTAGAATCTAAAATATAATGAGAGATAAAGCCATAGAGAAAAGCCATAACTTCACTATTTTGATAATAATTATTATACTTTATATAATTGACTAGATTAATAAAAAACTCTCCCGTTTTATTAGTGTGAAAATATTCTTGAAAGTCTCTTATCTTTTGATCTTTTTTCTTTAATAAATTGTAAAATATAAAAGAATCTGTACTTTGAGAGAACATTCTTAATCTCTTTTTTTCATCCATTAATAACTTTTTTAGACCAATAGGAAGTATGTCATAAAGGTCATTTGCAAAGTAAGAATGAGTAACAGTTGCAGGCATAATCTAAAATCAATCCTTTCTACTTTTAAAAGTATAACATAATTTTTCATTAAAATATCATATTTTTTACATAATTTTTATGATATAATCTATTCTAGGTGAGGAAGAAGATGATAGATAAGCAGTTTAAGA
Organism: uncultured bacterium; assembly: GCA_949286645.1. Classification (GTDB taxonomy): domain Bacteria; phylum Bacillota_I; class Bacilli_A; order RF39; family UBA660; genus Onthousia. The sequence goes on along the minus strand of CASEDN010000029.1, from coordinate 4,468 downwards.
ATCTTGAAGAACAAATAGAAATACTTAAATATAAGGGTATGACTATTACAAATGAAGAATATACTAAGAAAATATTACTACGAGAAAACTATTTCTTTATATCAGGTTATAGATATCCTTTTATGAGAAGTATGACTGATAAACATTTCTTAGAAGGGGTTACTTTTGAAGAGATGTATAGCTTATTTCTTTTTGATAGAGCGATTAGAAATGTGTTCTTTAAGTATTTACTTGTTATTGAAAATAACTTAAAATCTATATTTTCATATCAGTTATCTAAAAAATATGGATATAAAGATAAGTATTATTTACGTGCTAAAAACTTTACTAATGATAAGAGTAAACAAAAGCAGGTAAATGATTTGATTAAAAAGATGAAAAGACAAATTAGAATTAATGGTGCTCAACATACAGCGACTGCTCATTATATGTCTAATTATGGTTATGTTCCACTTTGGATTTTAGTTAAAGTTTTATCTTTTGGAATAGTTGGAGAATTATTTTCAATAATGAAGTATGATGATCAAGTAAATATTTGTAAGCTTTATAATATACCATTAGATGAGTTTAGTAATTATTTACCAATACTTTCTAATTATCGTAATTTGTGTGCTCATGAGGATATTTTATATGAAAATAGAACACAGAAGAAAATTAAAGGAACAAGGTTTCATGAATTACTTGGTTTAGAAAAAGGTGATGAGGGATATTATACTAAAGGGACTAATGATTTATTTGCACTTCTTATTATAATGAAGAGAATGTTGAGTTATGATGAATTTAAAGATATGTGTTTAGAACTTGAAAAGAGAATTAATAATCTTGAGTATAATTTGCATAGTATAAATATAGATAAAATTTTGGATAGGATGGGATTTCCTAGTAATTATATGGAAGTTGCTGAAGTTGAAACTAGTATTGAAAGGAGAGATGTAGATAGTGAAAACAGAAAGAATTAAAGAAGCTGTTCTTATAATTGTATCTTTTGTAATAGGTGGTGTCTTAACCTTTGTAATTATAGGTGGTGAAGATATTATTAGTAATAATAGTTCTTCTACTAATAGTGGATTAACTTGTAGTTCTGCTGACTGTACTAAAGTCGTTGTTGATGAGTCTGGTATTAGTGAAGCGGTTGAGAAAGTTTATGATGGGGTTTTGATGATCAGAAATTATCAAGATAATGAAGTAGCAGCGACTGGTACAGGATTTGTTTATAAAACAGAAGATGATTATGCTTATGTTATGACTAATCAACATGTGATAGATGGAACGGATAAAGTTACTTTGATTACTTCTAGTGATGAAGAAATAGAAGGTGAAGTATTAGGAGGAGACTCTTTTGTTGATATCGCTGTTATTAGAATAAAAAAATATGATGGTATAGTTTCTTTACAACTTGGAAATAGTGAAAATACTGGTTTAGGAGATTTAGTATTTACAGTTGGTAGTCCTTTAGGTTATGAATATAGAGGTAGTGTTTCTACAGGACATTTAGCAGGTAAAGATAGATTAGTTAGTGTTAGTACTGGAGATACTTCTAGTAGTGATTGGGTTATGAAAGTATTACAAACTGATGCAGCGATTAATCCTGGTAACAGTGGTGGACCTTTAATGAATACTAATGGTGAAGTTATTGGTGTTATTTCTATGAAACTTGTTCAAACGGAAGTTGAGGGTATGGGATTTGCTATTCCTATAGAATATATTAATAGTAAGATAGAAACTTTAGAAAATGGAGAATCTATAGAATGGCCATTACTTGGTGTATCTATGATTAATGTTAGTGATGCTAAGAATTCTTATAGATATAACTTTGATATTCCTAGTGATTTAGATAGCGGAGTTGTAGTTGCTGGAATAGAAGCAGGCAGTGGAGCAGCTGATTCTGATTTAAAAGAAGGAGATATTATTACTAAACTTAATGGAGAAGTGGTACAAGATTCTGCATATTTAAGATATGAACTTTACAAATATTCTGCTGGTGATACAATAGAGATAACTTATATACGTGGTGGAAAAGAACATACAACTAAAGTTACTTTAAGTAGTAGTAATGATTAGATTAGTAAAGGACGTGTAGTTATGACAAAATTATTACCTAATATGGTTATTCTTGATAAAGAAGAGAGGACTTCTATGCCCTCTTTTTGTAGTTTTATTAATGATAATAAAGATGATTTAACTGATTATAAAAGAGGGGTTGTTGCAGATTATGTTATTAGCAATGTAGTTGTTAAAAATATAGATGCTTTGAATAGAGGAGTTTATGAATTTTTAAAAAAATATTTAATGTCTAATATTGGAGAGATTAGTTTTAAACTTTATGGTAATTCTATTAGAGAGATAACTTTAGGAAGTATAAAAGCTGGTCCATTATTTAGTAATAATTTTTCTAATGAGGAATTATCTGATAGGTTTTTAAGTGGCAAAAATAGTAATGGTGTTTTACCTAATAAGAATAATATGAAAAAATTATTTATAAGTTATGATAATAAAAATATAAATAGTGATTATATAACACATAGTGATAACGATTATAAGAATGTACATATAGGTGAGTACTATTTTAATGTTGATAACATTTTAAAAGATTGTGTTGAGCCTTATATATTTAGAATTACTAATTCTTATGATAAGGAATTACAAATAGAAGTATTGTCTTTTGATAAAGAAGGTAATCTTATAGACAGTGATGTTTATATTGATTATTTAGAAAGTTTTGATGATAAAAACTATAAAGTGGTTAGACAAGTACATAATGAGTTAGAAGATATTAATAGTTTACACGGTAAAGTAAGATAAAATTAAACAATTAGATGTTAATCTTAATTGTTTTTTCATATCTTTCAATTAATCCTTTTTTTTCCATCTTTGTTAATTCTCTCATTAAGTTTGCTCTATCTACAAAGAGATATTCAGCGATTGCTTTATAAGAAGTAGTAACTTTAAAAATATTGTTCTTATTCATTCTTTGTTTTAAAAAATATAGTATTTTTTCCTCAACAGTACGTTTTGATAATAGTTCAATCTTTTCATTCTGTTGTTTGTTATCGATAATTAATAAGTCGAATAAAGCTAAAATTAAATTACTATGAAAAGGACAGTTTCCATTACAGTTTTTAATCATATTATAATAATCTATAAAAATTACTTTGGTTTCACCATTGCTAATAATATATATTTCGTCTTCTGAATTTTGAAAGAAAAGATTAGAGAAAATATCATTTTCTTTTAAATCTCTCATAATAGTAGTATTTCCTTCTTTATCAGTCTTTACTATGTTCGCTTTGCCTTCTGTAATAAATCCTATTTTCTTTTTGATAGGAAAATAACTTAATATTAATTCTTTATTGTAAAATGTTTTACTTTTAATATTTACACAGCTTGACAAATTTTTTTTAAATTGTAAAAGTCTTGTTTCATCTAAAGTTTTCATGGAAAATAACACCTCTTTAATTTTAATTTTAACAAAAATTTATTATTGTTGCAAATGCAACAATAATATTTTTAATTTGTGGGTTAGAATGGATTTTGTAAGATAGAGAGGTAGTTGATGTACATGAAGGATATTATGATTGTAAAAAGAAATGGTAATTTGGAAAAATTTGATCCTGAACGAGTTAGGAAAGCAGTTAGAGCTAGTGCTGAGAGAGTTATGGTTGATTTAACTGATGATGCTATGAATAAAATTGTTAATAAAGTAGTTGAACTTTTAGAAACACAGACAAGTAATCCTACTGTTGAACAAGTACATAGTTGTTGTGAAGTAGTTTTAGAGACTATTAACCCTTTAGTTGCAAAGAGTTATAGAGAGTATAGAGATTATAAGAAAGATATTGTTCATATATTAGATGAAGTCTATAAAAAGAGCCAGGTTATTACTTATATAGGTGATAAAGATTGTGCTAATATGGATAGTGCTTTAGTTACTACACAGAGATGTTTAATATATAATAGTCTTAATAAAGAACTTTATAAGAAATTCTTCTTAACTAGTGCGGAAATAGAAGCTTGTAAAGATGGTTATATCTATATTCATGATATGAGTGCAAGACGGGATACGATGAATTGTTGTTTATTTAATATTGCTGATGTCTTAAAAGATGGGTTTGAGATGAGTAATATTTGGTATACAGAACCTAAAACATTACAGACAGCTTTTAATGTTATAGGAGATGTTACTATTAATACTACGGCAATGCAGTATGGTGGTTTTACTCTTCCAGAGATTGATACTGTGTTAAAGAAATATGCTAAGAAAAGTTATGATATGTATTATAAAGAATATTTAAGTATTAAGGGAAAAGAATATGTTAGTGAAGCGGAGGATTATGCTTGGAAGAAGACAGTTAGAGAGTGTGAACAAGGGTATCAAGGATTTGAATATAAATTAAATACTGTTTCATCTAGTAGAGGAGATTATCCTTTTGTTACTCTTACTTTTGGAGTAGATAAAGATAAGTTTGCG
>CASEDN010000028.1 GCA_949286645.1 uncultured bacterium | reverse complement strand
CAAGTTAAAAGAGGTTTTACTAAAAATAGAGAAATAAGACATAAAGTAGTTATAACCTGCCGTTATGTTGCGGTACTACTTGCATCTATTCTGAAAGCGAAAGGAATACCATGTAGAGTTCGCAGTGGTTTCACTTCCTATTTCACTAATGATAGGAGATGTTTTGATCACTGGATTATAGAATATTATAATGAAAGTGAGAATAGGTGGATAGCTTGTGACCCAGATTCTGATAGTGGCAAAGATCACACAGATATGCCTCATAAAAACTTTTCTTGGATTTTCATGCTCTTATGGGCGATGAGATATCTTATCTATTTATGCCTAGCTATATTGATGATGATAATGAATTTTTAATCTTACAAAAGAAGATTTAAAAGACTTAGATGACCTCGCAACTCTAATGTTAGACCCAAATAAAAACTTTGATGAATTAAGATATTTATTCTATAATGACAAGAAGTTTAGAATTTTAAATACCCCACTAATTTCTGATAAAGAGCATCTAGAATTAGAAATAAACAACTAATAGAAAAATAATCTCTAAACATCTTGAAAAAGTATTATCTCCTTTGCTATAATCTATAGATAGAGAAAAGAGGAGATAATTATGAACAACTATAAAATAACTAGTTACAGTGAAAGCGAAACAGTTGAATTAGCACAAAATATTGAATCTGAGAAATTTCCTAATATGGTTATCTGTCTAATAGGTGATTTAGGCAGTGGTAAAACAATGTTTACTAAAGGTTTTGCATCTTCCCTTGAAGTAAAAGAAGAAATAACATCACCTACATTTAACATTATTAAAGAATATACAAGTGGAGAATTACCACTATATCATATGGATGTTTATCGTCTAGATGGTAAAGTAGATGATATTGGTCTAGAAGATTATTACAATAAAGGCGGTATCTGTATAATAGAATGGGCTGATATGATAAGAGATTACTTACCAGAAGAAAGACTTGAAATTAAATTTAAATTATCAAGTGAAGATGAAGATACAAGAATAATTACTATTACACCATATGGTTCTAAATATGAAGAACTATGTGAGGGAATTTTATGAGAACTCTTTACATAGATACATCTAGTGATTATTTATATAGTGGTATTGTTATTGATGATAAGCTAGTTTCTTTTATTAAAAAAAAATATGAAAAAGATTTATCTAAAGAAGCTTTACCTAAAATAATCGAATTATTCGATGAAGCAAGTATTACGCCAAAAGATTTAGATAAAATAATCGTTGTTAATGGTCCAGGCTCTTTTACAGGTATTAGAATAGGCATTACTATTGCCAAGACGATTGCTTGGGCTTTAAACATAAATATTACCACTATATCAGGTCTAACTGCTATGGCAATTTCCTCTAATACTAATAATTATAAAATGCCTTTAATTGATGCAAGAAGAGGTTATGTCTATGGAGCGATTTATGATAAAGATAATACTACTGTTGTAAAAGATTCTTATATAGTTTTACACGAACTATTAGATAAGAGCAAAGATTTAGATGAAGTAACAGTCATTACTAATAATGATTTAGATATAAACTTAAAAAAAGAAAAATATGTTCCAGATATTTTAAAAATAGTTAAACATTTTGAAGAAAGTGATAGTATTAATCCTCACCTAGTAAATCCAATCTACTTAAAAAAGACAGAAGCTGAGGAAAAAGCTGGATTATGATTAAAGAATATGATAGTTATCCACAACTTTCTGTGGATAACTTTACTTATAAGTTAACTAAGAACGAGTTTTCCACAAATCCGTACTTAAAAATAATTACTTATGTGGAAAAAGATAAAATAATAGGTTTTCTTTTGTACAGCCTTATATATGATAGAATTGAAATAGAACAGTTTGAAGTAATTACCAAAGAACGTGGTAAAGGCATAGGAGATAAATTACTAAAATATCTAATAGAAAAGCATAAAGAGACAGCTATTAAGAATATAACATTAGAAGTTAAAGAAGATAATATAGTTGCCATTAATCTATATGAAAAATATGGCTTTAAAAAAGTATCTACTAGAGAAAAATACTATGATGGTATAAATGGCCTATTAATGGAAAAGACTCTTTAAAAAAAGGGTCTTTTATGTTAAAATAAGAACAAGTTTGGAAGTGATAATGTGAAAGATGTATATATACTTGGAATAGAAAGTAGTTGTGATGAGACTAGTTGTTCAATAGTTAAAAATGGTACTGTTGAACTTGCAACTAGTACTTCCACTCAAATAGATATACATGAAAATTTTGGTGGAGTAGTACCTGAAATTGCAAGCCGTGAACATGTTAAAAATATTACTCTAGTTATAGAAGACTGCTTAAGAAAAGCTAATATGAAAATAGAGGATGTAACTGCCATTGCCATAACTTATGGCCCTGGTCTAATTGGAAGTCTTTTAGTAGGTATGCAAGCTGCTAAAACTCTAAGCTATATCTATAATAAACCTCTAATACCAGTTCATCATATTGCAGGACATATCTATGCTAATAGTTTGGTCGAAGAGTTAAAATTTCCACTAATCGCTTTAGTTGTAAGTGGAGGACATACAGAACTTATTAAGATGACTGATCATTTCAACTTTGAAAAATTAGGAGGAACTCTAGATGATGCGATAGGTGAGTGTTATGATAAAGTAGCAAGAGTAATGGGACTACCTTATCCAGGAGGTCCTAAACTAGATAAATTATCAAAAGAAGGTAAGCCTACTTATAAACTACCTATACCATTAAATGATGACTCTTATAATTTCTCATTTAGTGGCTTAAAGAGTGCTGTTATAAATCTAAATCATAATGAAGAACAAAAAGGTAATGAAATAAATAAAGCTGACCTTGCTGCTTCTTTTCAAAAAGTTGCCGTTACAAGCATTGTTTCTAAGACTAAGACAGCTTTAAAAGATTATAATATTAACAATTTAATAGTAGCAGGTGGAGTAGCTGCAAATTCTATTTTAAGAGAAGCCTTAACTGATATGTGTAATGAAAATAATATTCATTTATCCATACCATTACTTAAATACTGTACTGATAATGCTGCTATGATCGCTTCTGCAGGTTATTATGCTTATAAACTAGGAAGAAGAGCAGACTATCACCTCAATAGTCTATCTACAACATCTTTACAATAGTAGATATGTAAATTTACATAATAAAAATGTCTAATCATGTATTTATAGTAACTTATCTTTAACTTTTATATTCTATCATGGCAATATTAATACCAATAACAAACCATTTAATAAATTTTACATCAATCTAATAACCAGATCTAGAAAAAGGTCTTTTTCTTTTGTTTAACATTATTTACCTATTTTAATAATAAAACTCTTAAAAATGTCGAAATATATGTTATAATTAATAATAAGGGAGGTAAACAAAATTGACAAATAGAATTATTTTAAATGGTACTTCTTACTTTGGATATAATGCAAGAAGAAGTCTTATTGATGAAATTAAAGGAAGAGGATATGAAAAAGCATTAGTTGTAACAGATAAATCTCTATTAGAAGCAAATGTTACAAGTAAAGTTACAGAACTTTTAGATGAAATATCATTTGCTTATGAAGTATATAGTGATATCAAACCTAATCCTAATGTCGCAAATGTTAATGAAGGATTAGAAATTTTAAGAAATAGTAAAGCAGACTTTCTAATCGCTGTAGGAGGAGGTTCAGTTATTGATACTGCTAAATGTATGAGTATCATTATGACTAATCCTGAGTTTAGTGATGTAGTAAGTCTTGATGGTACTGCTTCTACTAAAAATCCAGGTATGCCATTAATCGCTTTACCTACAACTGCAGGTACTGCCGCTGAAGTAACAATTAACTATGTTATTACAGATGATGAAAGAAAGAAGAAAATGGTATGTGTAGATCCACATGATATTCCAGTAGTTGCAATAATTGATCCGAGCCTTATGGATACAATGCCAAAGAGTCTAGCCGCTGCAACTGGAATGGATGCTCTAACTCATGCGATGGAAGGATATATTACTAAGAGTGCTTGGTTAATGACTGATATGTTCCATAAACAAGCAATGAACTTAATCTTTAATAATTTAGAAAAAGCCGTTAATGAAAAAGATAAAGATGCAATTGAAGCAGTTGGATATGGACAATATATCGCAGGTATGGGCTTTTCTAATGTAGGACTTGGTATTGTTCATTCAATGGCTCATTCATTAGGAGCATATTTTGATACACCACATGGTCTTGCTAATGCCCTACTTTTACCACATATCTTAAGATGGAACGGAAAAGTTTGTCCTGATCGTTTTAGAGATATGGGACGTGAGTTTGGACTTGATATGGATAACTTAACAGATGAAGAAGCTGTGAACATTGTTGCTGATGCCGTTGATAGTCTAGCAAGAGCTGTAGGTATTCCTAAAACATTAAAAGAAATAGGAATTCCATATGATTCATTAGAAACACTTGCAGATCAAGCTATCAATGATGTTTGTACTGGTGGTAATCCAAGAGAAGTAACAAAAGAAGACATCTTAGCTTTATATAAAGAAGCTTATGAATAAAAGAAATAAATAAAAAGGGAGGAATATTATGTTAAAAACAAAAGTAGGGTACTCAACCCTAAAAGATTCTTATGCAAAAGGAAAAGAAGCTGCTAAAAATGCCAATGTAGGTATGCGTCCAAAACTTGGAATGATGTACTGTTCTTGTAATGATGATGTTGAAGAAGTAGTAAGTGGCGCAATGTCATCAATGAAAGGTGCTCCAATCATTGGTTGTACTAGTAGTGGTATGATTATAACTAATGATGGAATCATCGAAAGTGAAGATGGTTTCGCTGGACTAATGTCATTTGATGATAAAAATATGAATATTGGTGTTGCAGCCCATAAAGCAGGAAAAAATGCTAGAGAAATAGGTCGTAAAGTTGCTAGACAAGCTGTTGAAAATGCAGGAGAAAACTATTCACCTAACTATTTCTATATGGTAGCAAGTCCAAAAGAAGAAGAAGATTACCTAATGGGTATTCAAGATGTTATTGGTAGAGTTCCAATGTTTGGAGGAAGTGCCGCTGACGATACAGTAGAAGGAAACTGGAAAATTTTCTGCAATGATCAAGTATTCTCAGATGGTGTTGCCGTTGCCTTCTTCTATACAGATAATGATATCGTAACATCTTATACAGGTGCTTACCGTGATACTGAAAACTATGGTCTAATTACAGAAGTTAAAAATGACCGTACTCTAGTTAAAATCGATGGAGTATCTGCACTTAAGAAATATGCTGATTGGATTGGTAAGAAACCTAGTGAATTAAAAGGACAAAATCTATTGTCAGCATCTATTACTAAACCATTAGGAGTTAAAGATCCACTTGGAAACTTAACAGTAGTTCGTCACCCAATGTTTGGAGATGATATGGGAACAAAAACTACAACAGATGATGTTATTAACTTAGGTAATAAAGTAGTAGAAAAAACTGCTATTGTTCAATTAGAAGCAACTGTAGATGAATTAATTAAATCTACTAAAACTACTCTAAAAGATGTTAAGAGTCAACTATCAACTGAACCAGCTGGTTATTTCCTAGTTCACTGCGGAGGACGTAAACTTGGAATTGGTGATAGAATCGATGAAGTTTATAAAAACTTAGTAGAAGAAGCTCGTGGTGTTCCATTTATTACCGTATTTACGTTTGGTGAATATGGATATGATGAACATTCTGCTAACATCTGTGGTGGTCTAATGTTATCATTTACTGCTTTCGGAGAAGAATAAGGAGGATTAAATGAAGAATTTAATAGGTGGTCGTTTAGTTGATGCTAGTGATGGAAAAGTAATAGAAATAACTAATCCTGCAACAGGAGAGTTAATAGATACAGTTCCTAATGCTACAGAACAAGATGTTGACATGTGTGTAAAAGAAGCTGTTAAGGCGCAGAAAGAATGGGCTAAAATGCCTATGCACGAACGTGGAGACATACTTTATAAATTTGTTGATTTAGTAGAAGCGAAGAAAGAAGAACTTGCCCAGCTTCTATCTAAAGAAACAGGTAAACCAATTAAGGAAGCAAGAGGAGAAATAGCAAATACAAGAAGTTTTGTTTATGGTTATGTAGAAAAAGCAAAACATGAATATGGAAATGTTATTCCTGCAGGAACTGAAAAAGGTCAAGAGAAAACAATTCAAATGACTTTCCAAGAACCTCTAGGAGTAGTAGGTTGTATTATTCCATTTAACTTTCCCTGTGACTTGTTTGGTCAAAAAGTTCCAAGTGCCCTAATCATGGGTAACAGTGTTATAGTTAAACCATCTACTTATAATCCATTAACACTTCATACCTACTGTAACTTAATGATGGAAGCAGGAGTTCCTGCTGGAGTAATCAACTGTATTTCAGGTGATGGACCTACTACTGGAGAGGCTCTTGCTAAACATCCTATGGTAAATTTAATGACCGTTACAGGAAGTACAGCAGTTGGTAGTGAAGTAATGGCAAACTGTGCTAAAAACATCACTCATGTCATGCTAGAATTAGGTGGAAATGATGCCTTTATCGTTATGAATGATGCTGATATGGACTTAGTTATTGATGAGATGGTTTGGGGAAGACTTTATAATACAGGACAAGTATGTTGTGCTAGTAAAAGATTCTTAGTTCAAAAAGACGTTAAAGATGAATTTATTAGAAAAGCTGTTGAAAGAATAAAAACACTAAAAGTTGCTATGCCACAACAAGAAGATGCCGATATTGGTTGTCTAATCAATGAAAAAGCTGCCATCAGAGTTCAAGACCAAATTAAAAAGACTCTTGAACAAGGAGCAAAACTTGTCTATGGAGGACGTAGAAATGGAGCTTTCCTAGAACCAACAGTTCTTGATAACGTTACACGTGATATGGACGTTATGAAAGATATGGAAATATTCGGACCAGTTATTCCTGTATGTAGTTTTGACACTGTTGAAGAAGCCATTGAAATAGCTAATCAAAGTAGTTATGGATTATGTGGAAATATCATGACTAGTGATATGAAAACAGCTTTCAAAGTTGCTAATGCTCTTGAAGTAGGAGGAGCAGTTATCAATGGAGCAAGTTTCTTTAGAGCAGCAGAAATGCCATTCGGTGGTTGGAAACATTCAGGAATTGGTAATGAAGGAATATCTACAACTCTAAAAGAAATGAGTAGAACAAAGACAATAGTCTTAAAGAATATATTAGATTAGATTTAAGTATTTTACTTAAGTCTTTTTATTTTCTCTTGACCTAGACTACACTCTAAGTGATAATATAACTACGAAGGGAAGTAATAAAATGACTATAAAAGAAGTAGCAGAAAAATTTGATATGACTAATGATACGTTAAGATATTATGAGAAGGTAGGATTAATTGGTCCTGTTAAGAAAAATAGTAGTGGTATAAGAGATTATAGTGATGAAGATTTAAAAAGAATTGAATTTATTAAATGTATGCGTAGTGCTGGTATTTCTATAGAAGTATTAAAAAAGTATGTTGATTTATATGATGAAGGAGAAAGTACTAAATTAGAACGTCAACAACTATTAGAAGAAGAACAAGAAAAACTCGAAGAAAAGATTAAAACAATGACAGAAGCTTTAGATAAACTTAAATATAAAATAGAACTTTATAAGACAGATAAATTAGATGAATATTTATAAAAACTGCTAACTTTCTCAGTTAACAGTTTTCTTTTGTATAAATTTCTCAAGTAAACAAATAAGATAATAGAATAAGAAAGCTAAGACACCTAGAACAATAACAGAAGCAATGACAAGATCTATATTAAATACTTGAGTACCATACATTATTAAGTACCCTAATCCTTTTTTAGATACAAGTAGTTCTCCCATAATAACACCTATATAGCACATGCTCACATTAATTTTGAGATTATTAATAATATTAGATAGATTAGATGGTATAACTGCTTTCATAAATATCTGTAACTTACTAGCCCCTAAACTTCTAAGTAAAGTAATATAGTTACTATCAGTTTCTTTAAAGTTATGATAAACATTTATAATAGACAAGAATAAAGAGATTAATAAAGCCATAAAGATAATAGAATTAGTACTAGCACCTACCCAAATAATAATTAAAGGTCCAAGTGCTACTTTAGGTAGAGAATTTAAAACAGTTAAATAAGGATCAAGTATCTTTGCTAATCTCTTAGAAAACCAAAATAGAGTAGAGACTAACAAGGAAATAATTGTAACTACTAAAAAGCTAACTACAGTCTCATATAAAGTAATACCTATATGTACTAATAAATCATTATCAGTGAATAGACTTCCTAAAGTTTTAAGTACTAGACTAGGACTAGATAAAAGAAAAGTATTAATAAGATTAAATCTTGCTAATAGTTCCCATCCTAAAATGAACACTAGTAATATTAATATTTGAAAACTAATAACAATAATTTTTCCTCTTTTTTTCTTTCTTAAGAACTCTTTATGTTCCACACTATAATTTGACATCTAAATCTCTCCATATCTTTTCATAATAGTAATTAAATTCTTTTTCTTTTCTATTATTAAATGGAGTAGAACGATTCTTATAATTAATATCATAAATCTTTTTAACAACACAAGGTCTTTTCGTAAGGACAACTACTTTATCACCGACGCTCAAAGCTTCCGATAAATCATGTGTTACCATAATAGCAGTTTTACCTAAGTCTTTAACCATCTTATAAACATCATCTGCAAGCATTACTCTAGTCATTGCATCTAATGCCGAAAAAGGTTCATCTAAAAGTAATATATCAGGTTTAGTAGCAAGTGTCCTGATTAGAGCAACTGGATGAATGTTGTTAAGACACAGTACAATCTAGCTTTTTATTATCATCTATATATTGATAATTAAGATTATTATTTTTAATAATAACATTCT
>CASEDN010000027.1 GCA_949286645.1 uncultured bacterium | reverse complement strand
TAATTAAAAGTATTGATAACATTTGGTAAACTATGGTAATATAAAAATGGGTGTAATGAGATAAGAAGTAAAGAGAGTTAAGATTATTTAAGTAATAAGATGTAGAATGACAAACTTCTTTCTACTAGAAATAGAATAAAATGACGAATTATTTTACCCTAGATTTATATATAAAATAAAGAGATATATACAATTTGATATTGGTATATATCTCTTTTTTGTTTCATTTTTTAAACAAATGTGATATCATATAGAACAAAAAAAGAAGTAACCCAAAGTTTACCACAACACAAGTTACTTCCTACCAAACAAGGTGATTATATGATACTACTAAAACTTCCAAAAGTCAATAGGAAGATACAAATTTTTAAGTTCAGAAGTGAACTATATAATTTAAATAAAATAAATATAGTAAAAAGAGAAATAAAAAGGTATGAAAAAGAATGTAACTATGGATATATAGAATGTCCTTGTTGTGGTAGTGATAAACTTATTAGTTATGGAAGTTATGAAAGAAATGTAATAGTATATAGTGAATACTTTAAAATAAAAATAAAAAGAGTAATGTGTAAAGAGTGTGGCAAAACTCATGCTTTAATACCGTACTTTTTAATACCATATTACCAACATGAAAAAACATTTATTTATAGAGTATGTATAGAGAAGATTCTTAAAGAAACAGGAGTATGTAAATTATCAAGTAAGGTAGAAATATCAAGACAACTATTATACCAGTGGAATAAGATATTTGTAATACATATAAGGTATCTATTAACAACATTATCAAGGAGTTTAAAATTATCATTAGAATATTTGATAAATGAATCATTATGCGATGACTTATATGAGAGAGTAAATAAAATGTATTTTCTTAAGAAAATACCAACATAACTTTTTCCTTTATAAGAAATAAACCTTCAGTTAATATATCTTCCGAGGGAGGAAAATATATGGAAGATTATGGAAGAAGTGATTTATTTAGATATGGAGTAATAAGCCCATTACTTCAGAGGTTTTTAAGTGGAGATAAAATCACTTTAAAAGATTTTGAGGAACTAGCAAAGAAAGAATATTATTATAAGGGGAAAAGTTATAAATTTAGTCCATATACGATAAAGAAATGGTATTATCATTATCAAAAAGAAGGATTAAATAAATTAAAAACAAAGGAAAGAAAAGATAAAAATGGAAGTAGAAAATTAAGTGATGAAGTAATAGAATATATGATTGATTTAAGAAGTAAATATCCAAAAATGACAACTAAAAATATGTATAAAAGAATATTAGATGATGGATATATTAATAAAAGTATTAGTATAAGGAGTTTCTATAGATATTTAAGTAGTAATGATTTAAAAAGAAGTGTTGTTAATAGAAAAGAAAGAAGAAGATATGAAAGAGAATATCCTAATGATGTATGGCAAGGAGATACTACTTATGGACCATATATAACAATAGATGGGAAGAAGTATAGGACTTATTTAATTCATTTTATAGATGATAATTCTAGATTAGTAGTAGGACGTGGATTTTATTTAAATGATAATGCTATTAACGTACAAAAAACATTAAAGAAAGCGATAAAGACTTATGGAATACCAAAACAAATATATTTAGATAATGGAAAAAGTTATAAAAATTGCCAGTTATCGTTAATTTGTGCGAGATTAGGAATTAAGTTAACACATACTAATCCGTATGATCCAGAAAGTAAAGGAAAAGTAGAAAGATGTTTTAAAACGATAAAGGAAGGATGGATGAATTCTAGGAATTGGAATACTTTTAAAAGTTTAGAAGATTTAGAGAAAGATTATGAGGAGTATTTATTTAATGATTATATAAATAAAGTTCATAGTGAATTAGGTGATACTCCTAATAATGTATGGCATAAAGGAATAGAAAATGTAAAATGGAGAAGATTAGAAGAAGAAAAAATAGAAGAGGCATTTATGCACGAAATAAAAAGGAAAGTAAGTAAAGATGGAGTTATTAGTATAAATAATGAACTATACGAAGTGGATAATGTTTATAGAGAAGAAGACGTTAATATTAGATATTATATAAATAACTTAGATAAGATGTGGATATATGAAAAAGGTGAGAGAAAGAGTGAAGTTAGAAAATTAAACAAAAAAGAAAATAGTAAAATAGAAAGAGAAAATAAAATAGATTATTCAAAAATAGTTAATAATGAAGAAGATGTAATAGAACTAGGTGATAGTGATGAAGTATCTTAGTTATTATGGATTAGAGACTAATCCATTTGTAGATAAGTTTGATAAAGATAAAGGTTATTTAAGTAGTAATTATAATAATATGTACTTTAGATTAAAATATTTAGAAGAAATAAAAGGGATAGGATTATTTATAGGACCTCCTGGGATAGGTAAGACATATACATTAAAATGCTATTTAGAAAGTTTAAATAAAGATTTATATAAAATAATACAAGTAACAACAACTAATATGGGACAGTTTGAGATACTGTTACAGATAGCGACTGAGTTAGGAGTAGATCCTGGTAATTACTTTAAAAGTTTATTAGAAGATAGAGTAAAAGAAGCGATAATAAATTTAAAAGTGAATTATAGAAAAGAAGTAATATTAGTGATAGATAATATTCAAAATATAAAAAGATCTGCATTAGAAGAAATACAATATTTAATAGAGAGTGATTATGGAGTTAATGATACATTTGTAATGATAATGTTAGGAGAAGAGAGTTTTAAAGATAATATATTAAAAATAACAAAGTTTGAAGGATTAAGACAAAGGATAGTAGTAAATTATCAACTAACACCTTTAACAAGAGAAGAAGTAAAAGAATATATAAAGAGTTTATTAAAATATGCAGGATGTGAAAGAGAAATAATAGAAGAAAGTGGATATACTGCAATATTTAATATAAG
>CASEDN010000026.1 GCA_949286645.1 uncultured bacterium | reverse complement strand
TTTTATTATTTTCTAAATTATTTAAGAAAAATAGTATTAAAGTTTTGGAATTTATCTTGGCTGTTAAATTCTTTATGCTTTTTATAGTGTTTTTATCTAGAGAGTCTTCTATTTCAATTTTTTTATTTAAGGATTTGATAAAACTATGAAGACTATATATTTTACTTTCATCTAGTTTGAATATTTTACCTAGTTCTTCAATAGATGTTAAAAATTTCTTTTCAGCAGTATCTAGTAAATTATCTTTATTGTTTAGATAATAAGTAGAAATAGCATTCTTTTTAAAAGTAAATTTGTTACCATCTAATTTTTTGAATGCTTTTAAAGTATCATTATATCCAAATTTTGCATTAATTTTAGCAACTTTTTCATTAAAGTTTAAGAAGAATGATATATTGTTTTTAGGTTTTATTACAATACTATTTATTTGTTTATTTACTTTTTTCTTAAAGCCAGGCGCTCCTAAATCAACAATTATTAGAAATTCTGCTCCTAGTTTTATAGCAAGTTCAATAGGCAAATTATCATAGTAACCACCATCTATATATTTATCTCCATCTATTTCTTTCATTTTAAAGGCAGGAAAACAGGTCGCTGATGCCATTAGGTAATCAATTAGTTTGTCGCTTGGTATTTTTTCTTTAGATAAGATTAGAGGTTTTTTAGTAGTAAAATTATAAGTAATAAGACCAAAATCTATTTTACTATTATAAAATTTTCTTTTATTAACAATGTTTTCAATAATGGTTTCAATCTTTTTAATATCCATTCCTCCGTTTTTAATAAAATTACCACCAAATAGTTTAAGAATATCTATTTCTTTGTTAGATTTGGGTAATTCGTTAAAAAGATATTCGAGATTTAGTTTACGCCATATTCTTTTTGCTTTAAAGTAGGAATTCTCACACATTAAAACTCCATTTAAGGCACCAATAGATGTTCCTGTTACAATATCATATTTAATATGTAGTTCTCTTAAAGCTTTCCAAACACCTAATTGATAACTTCCTTTAGCACCTCCTCCAGATAAGACAATTGCTGTTCTCATGCTAAGCACCGCCTTTCTTTTCAAGGCTTATTATATCATAGTTTAAAAGATTTTAAAACTGTGTTATAATTTCTATATAGTAGTAGAGGAAGTGATAAAATGCCACAACAAAGAGTTAAATTAAAGTTAAAGAGTAGTGCTAGAAAACCTTTGATTATAGTAGGAGCGATTATTTTAGTTATCATAATTATTCTGTCGTTTTACTTTAATAGAATAGGAGAACTTAAAAATTTAGGTTATAATGAAGAAGCGGCTAAAAATATTATATTTAAATTTAAGTATTCTTATGTTATGGATATAGGTGAGAATAAAACTTTAAATGCAGCATTTGAAAGTGTAGATTATAAAGAAGATAATCTTGATAATTATGCTAAAATTGATTATGAAGAAGGGGAGCATTTAATTACTAATATAAACAAATTATTGAATAAAGGTTATAGCGTTGATGAAGTTAACTTAATTATCTCTAAAGGTGATGATGAGTCAGTAAGTGATTTTGCAAAGAGAGATAAGGTTAAATATATAGAAGAGTTTTTATCTGTTGATTATGCTAAACTTGAGAATTTAGATAGATATGTCGCTTATAAAGAAAAGGAAAATGATGATGCGGAAACTACAGTTTTATATGTAAATATGGATTTTGATAAAGAAGATTATGTTGATCCTTTAGTTATAGATGAGTTTGATGATTATGTACTTGTTAATAAGCATAGACAGCTTAGTAGTGAGTATGTTCCAGATGATTTAGTGACTATTGATGAAGAGTATGTAAAAGCGGATGGAGAGATAGAGATAGAACGTAATGTTGCGAAAGCTTTTTATGATATGGCAGAGGCTGCTAGTAAAGAAGGTCTTGAGTTAATGGTAAGTTCTGGGTATAGAAGTTATAAGGATCAAGAAGAGATTGTTAATACATATTTAGGACTTTATGGACAAAACTATGTTGATAATTATGTGGCAAAGCCTGGTTTTTCTGAACATCAAACTGCAATGAGTTTAGATATTGCTAGCAAATCTGTTGATACTTTTGTTAATAGTGATGAATATGCTTGGATGATGGATAATGCTTATAAGTATGGATTTATATTAAGATATCCTAGAAGTAAGGAAGATATTACAGGTTATAAATGCGAAGCTTGGCATTATAGATATGTTGGTAAAAAAATTGCTAAGTATATAAAAGAGAATAATATAACCTATGATGAGTATTATGTAATGTTTTTAGATAATTAGTAATTGTTAATTAGTAAAAAATATGTTAATCTGAATATATAAGATAAAAGAAAGATAAAGAAAGAAGGTAAAAAAAGTATGAAATTACGTTTACAATATGTTACCTGGGGGGGGGCAGTTTAGTAATAATCTAGTTACTTTCTTTCATAGTGTAAAAAGAATAGAGTAGGAGGATTCTATTCTTTTTTGTGATAACAAAAATATTGATAATAAAGACTGTTCGTGTTAATATTAAAGTAAGAATAAAAGATAAAGATTTGGGCAATTCTAGAAAATAAGAGGAGTAAAAGAAATGAAAAAGTTATTGTTAGAAACAAGTTTTAGTAAGATATATATGATAGTAATGATATTAATAACACTCTTAGTAGTAGGAGGATATTTTTCTTATGCAATGTTTACAGTAAGTAAGGAAAAGAGTAATGCCATAA
>CASEDN010000025.1 GCA_949286645.1 uncultured bacterium | reverse complement strand
TGTGCCTACTCTTAACGTATATTCTTGCTCTCCATGTAATGTTGTTGTTAGATAAGCAAATGATACTCCTATTAGAAGTAATAATATAATAGCAATACTTATTATAATTACCTTTTTATTATTCTTTATCGCTTCTTTCATTAAATACTACCTCCTATTATTGCAATTGGTTCATGTCATACTTAATATGTTTATAATGAGAACGGCTATTTTTATTAAATTATACAACAATTATTAAGATTAATACAAGTAAATTGTTTAAAAACATATTAAAAAGAAAAGTAATTACTTACTCTTCTTTTCATAATACTCATCAAATGATAGTCTCCTATCTATAATAGAGCCATCATCTAATATTTCAATAATTCTATTACAAACAGTTTGATTTAACTCATGGTCTCTTGAAGTTAATATTAGCTCTCCCTCAAAGTTCTCTAACCCTTTATTTAACGATGTAATACTCTCTAAATCCAAATGGTTAGTAGGTTCATCTAATATAAGGAAATTAGGTTCTTCTAACATTAGTTTACTTAACATACAACGGGCTTTCTCTCCTCCTGATAAAACACTAACTTTCTTAAATACATCTTCTCCTGAAAATAACATTCTACCTAAGAAACTTCTTAAATGAGTATCGTCGTCTACTTTATAAAACTGACTTAACCACTCTATAATAGTTTTATCATTATCAAAGTAATTACTATTATCTTGTGGTAGATAACCAGGATCTATTGTCTTACCAAATACTATTTCTCCTTCATCACATTTACTAACACCTGCAAGTATATCAAAAAGAGTTGTTTTCGCTAAATCATTATTAGATACAATTGCAATTTTATCTCCTCTTTGAATAGTAAATGATATTTTATTAAGTATTTTCTTACCATCAACTTCTTTAACTAAATTATCTACTTTAAGTATTTCTTTACCAATATTCTTAGTAATCTTAAAATCTATATAAGGATATTTTCTAGATGATGGTACGATTTCATCTAATTCTATTTTCTCTAGCATCTTCTTTCTAGAAGTAGCTTGCCTACTCTTAGAAGCATTAGCACTAAACCTGGCAATAAAGTCTTGTAATTCTTTAATCTTCTCTTCTTTCTTTTTATTAGCATCTTTCATTTGTTTTAAAGCTAACTCACTAGACTGATACCAAAAGTCATAATTACCTATATACATCTTCATCTTACCATAATCTATATCTACTATATGAGTACATACTTTATTTAAGAAATGTCTATCATGACTAACAACTATTACTGTATTAGGATAATTTATTAAGAACTCTTCTAACCAACTAATTGCATCTAAATCTAAACTATTAGTAGGTTCATCTAATAAAAGAATATCAGGATTACCAAACAAAGCAGATGCTAACATAACTTTAACTCTTAACTTAACAGGTATATCTTTCATAAGACTTTCAAAATACTCATCAATAACTCCCAAATTAGTTAAAAGTATCGCTGCATCATTCTCAGCATTCCAACCATCCATATCTAAAAACTCTGCTTCTAAATCTGCTAATCTATACCCATCTTCTTCAGTAAACTCAGTATGAGAATATAACTCTTCTTTTTCTTTCATTATCTTATAAAGTCTATCGTTACCCATAATAACAACATCAAGTACTTTCATATCATCATACTGATAATGATCTTGTTTTAAAATAGAGATTCTCTCTCCCTTACTAACTGTAATATCTCCAGTAGTAGTATCAATCTCTCCTGTAAGAAGTTTTAAAAAGGTACTTTTACCCGCACCATTCGCTCCTATTATTCCATAACAATTACCATTAGTAAATTTTAAATTAACATCACTAAACAAAGTTCTTTTATCAAACTTTAAACTAACATTATTTACTTGTAACATAATATCACCTCAAAACAATTAAATTTTAACAGAAAACAAAAGAAAAAGAAAGTAGAAAAGCAGAAAAGCTATTTCAAAACTTTCTTTAAAGTAACCTCCGTTAAATTTTTCTCATTAATAACATTTTCACATTCAAAGGATTCAGAAACCAAAATATGACTAGCCTTATTTTGCTGAACATTTTTCCTACAAACATCATATAATCTGTATTTTTTACAGAAATCTCTTATATTTATATCTTCTGAAAATGTACCTGCTATTATCATATCTTTATAAAACTTTTCAGAACCAAACACTCTATTTTTTTCACAAATTTTTTTCACTGTATTAAAAGCTAAACTCTCTTTACTTTTACAATTTGCATTAATAATATGCACTGGAGAACAATTATCATACCAAAGAAAAAAATAAAAAATTTCTTCATTACTTAAATCACTATCGTTAACTAAAAAATTCTCTTCAATTAATGTCGTAATTATATCATCTACTCTATCATACTCCTCATATTTTAATTTTTTATAATCTAATTTTAATTTTTCCCCCTGCATAAAAATAATATCATAATTATAATTTTCTACTGCATATTTTAACAATTTTCTTTGCTTTACCATTTTCCTATTAATAACATAATCTCTTTCCAAATTCATACTAATTATTTTTAATCTTCTCATTATTTCCTTACTCCCAAACTATATAACAATTATTTCAACACTTTCTTTAAAGTAACCTCAATAGGATAAGCTTCACCAATTTTAGATTCTTCTGTCATTCCTACTAATTTATGAATATTCATACATTCTAAATTCCTAGATATAAAGAAGTGATTTAACATCTCTCTATTATTTTTAGCATGAGTCTTTTGTCCTACTAAAGTAGAAATATCTTCTAAATCAAATGCATCACAAAATTCATTTGTATCAACTTCTCTTGGAAATCTTCCTGCAACTATTCTAGTCCTAACAAAACCTTTGCTATCTTGTCTACTATAATAATCACATATATTAAAAACATCATCAAAATTCTTACTATCTTTACAATTTACATTAATAAGTTCTACGGGATTAGTAATATTAGAAATTATTGAACAATTTAATTCATCAGTAGAACTATTTTCAACAATTTCTCTCTTAGATACAAGAGTAATCACATTTTTAGAAGAATCAGCATAACTATATCCTAAATCTTTAAAAAGTCTATTACTTCCTATTCTATTACCTTGTAACATAACAATATCATAATCTTCTTTTTTAATAAACTCCATTAAATATTCTCTTTTTCCCTTATCTTTAAAAGGAACAAAACTCCTACCTAAATTCATGCTAAGTATTTTTAAATTTTCCATAAACAACCTTCCTTATCTAACTTTCCTATATGCAATATCAACAACCATAGGTTGCACTTCTATCGAATACATCATAGGACCATCTACTACTCTAACATCTAGTTCTTTAGATACAAGAATATGATTATTTCTATGTTCGCTACAAATATTATCAAAATTATATTTATCACAAAAACTATCTATATTTACATTTGGTAGTGTCCCTGCTAAAACTTTGTGTTCCACACTTTCATATTCCTTAACCATATTTCTAAATTCCCATAAACTTTCTTTTTTATATTTTTTAATATTGTTGAAAGCAATATCTTCATCTTTAAATTTAGTAATAACGGCACTACAATCTACAAAAGAGAATTCATCAATAGTATCTAATATAGGATTCATCAAAAACATACTATTGTAATAATCATAAACAATATTATATCCATCCACCCTTGTAGAAAGATCATAAAGTAAATTATTATTTCCTTGTAACAATGTAATATCAATATTTAAATTCTTAATATAGTCTATTACTCTTTTAGATCTTTCCTCTTTACTTTTAACTAAAGTAAAAGAATCTAAATCAAAACTCATAATTCTTAAGTTTTCCACTGTATATCCCCCCAGTGATTTATATTATAATACAAAATCTTCTTAAACACAACCAAGTTTCCCTCTACTTTTAAGATATAATTTTCTAAAGAACTCTACCGGTATAACAGAAAAGGCACAGATTAGCATTATCTCTACTTCTTTTATGCTAAGAGATGTCGTTCTAAACAAATCTCCTCCATAATAAATAAGAATAACTTGAACTATTACTATAAAGATAATTACTCCTAAAAATACTTTATTAGAAAGAAGATTAGCAAAGATATTAAGGCGAGAAGTCCTAGCATTAAAACTATTAAATATCATCATAAAGATAAATAGTCCAAAGAAAGCACTCATAAAGTAAATATCATTTCTACCACTTCTAAAGAAGGAATGAATAAATGGACTTTTTAAGAAGAAAATACAAAGTAAGAAAGAATAAATACTTGTAAATATTATCTCATGAATCATATAACTGTTTAAGATTTTCTCATCACGTTTTTTAGGAGGTTCTTCCATATATTCTAAAAGAGGGGCTTCATAAGAAAAGGCAATTCCTGCAAGAGTATCCATAACCATGTTAACCCAAAGCATTTGAATAACAGTAACAGGATTAGCAACTCCGATAAATGGTCCTACTATTGATAAGAAAACAGCACAGAAATTAACTGTTAATTGAAAGATAATAAATTTACGAATACTTTTAAAGATTGTTCTACCATAAGTAATCGCCTTTACTATAGAATTAAAGTTATTATCAAGTAAAATAATATCAGATGCTTCCTTCGCTACTTCAGTACCTGAACCCATAGCAAAACCAACATCGGCCTTTTTTAAAGCTGGCGCATCATTAACACCATCACCTGTCATACCAACAACAAGTCCTAACTCTTGAGATAGTCTTACTAATCTACTCTTATCGGTAGGAAGAGCCCTTGCTACAACACATAAATTAGGAATAATATCTTTAACAGCATCATCACTCATACTATTTAATTCACTACTTGTAAGAACAACATCTATATCACTATTTACAATTCCTGCTTCTTTAGCAATAGACATTGCTGTTTTTTTATTATCGCCAGTTATCATAACAGTCTTAATACCAGCTTTCCTAACTAACTCTATTCCATCTTTAACTTCTTCTCTTAACTCATCTTTAATAAATAATAAAGATATAAAAGATAAACCACTACTATCATCCATAGCAAGCATTAATACTCTAATACCTTTAGATGCATATTCATCTATTACATCTATAATTCTATTTTTATTAACAAAAGGAACCTTTTTTCCACTAGATGAAATATAAGACTTACATTTATCAAGTAATACTTCAGGGGCACCTTTATAATAAGTTATCTCTCTACTTCCTTCTAATACTTTAGTATAAGAATATTTATTTTTACTATCGAAAGGAACTTCTTTTATTTTTTTAACAGCATAATTTTTCTCTCCTAAATAATTAACAACTGCCTTATCAGTAGCATTTCCCCCTATCCACATTTTTTTCTCATCATCATAGACACAATTAGTATTAGAAAGAATACCCTTTTTTAATATATTATAATAAGAGATACTATTCTTAAGTCTACTCTTATCTTTATAGTAATCTAAATTGCCAAACATAACTCCTACTACTTCAAGTTCCCCTTTAGTAAGAGTACCTGTCTTATCTGTAAATAATATATTTAAACTACCAGCAGTCTCTATTCCCATAAGTTTTCTAACTAAAACATTATCTTTTAACATTCTTTTCATATTACTAGAAAGTACTAAAGTTATCATCATGGGTAGGCCTTCAGGAACAGATACTACTATTATTGTAACTGCAAGTGTTAAAGCTTGAAGGAAATATGCAAATAGTAAAGACGTATCAGAAATAGTAAGTAATATTCTATTTATATCAACGTTATTATCTATAATAAGAACAGAAAATAAATATGAAAAGGCTACTAAAAAAGCCCCTATATAACCTATTCTACTAATTACTTTAGCAAGATCTCTAAGTCTCAATTTTAAAGGACTTTCTCTTGGTTTCTCTTGTAACTCTAAAGATATCTTACCATAAAAAGTATTAACCCCTACTTTCGTAACAACCATTTCTCCAACACCATGATATATAACACTACCTCTTAATAGTTCATTATTATTACTAGGATTAATCCCATTAACAAAAGGCTTCTTATATACTTCTTTACTCTCTCCAGTAATAGAAGATTCATCTACACTAACTTCTCCTTTAAT
>CASEDN010000024.1 GCA_949286645.1 uncultured bacterium | reverse complement strand
CTGTATCATGTTCGATTGGTTTGTTATATTAGATATGCTATTATATCTACTAGGAATACCTAGTATGGGTGTTTTGCCTCTTTCTTCAACTATAAGCACAGGACGGGAGAAAGGGGAGATGTTTATGAGTAAAAAAGACTTTTTAATAGTTATGCTTATAATTATTATCATCCTTTTAATCATATACAAATAAGAACACCCTATTACAACTATGTATTAGGGTGTCTAACCGATTTATGAGGTAAATACCCATTACAGAAACTAGGTATTCCTCTTTTTTATAATATGTAAATTTCTTTTACATATTCATAGTATCATAAATATAAAATAATTTCAAGTATATTTGAAAATCTATATAACATAAGGTATAATGAATAAAGAAAGAAGGAGTCTTATGAAATATTATTGTATAGGAATAAAAGGAAGTGGAATGAGCACCCTTGCTCAGATGTTATATGATATGGGTAATGAGGTATCAGGTTATGATGATGCGAAAGATTATAAATTTACACAAAAAGGATTAGAAGAACGTGGTATAAAAATCTTTTATGATGGTAATCATTCTATAGATAAAGATACTGTTGTAACAGCATCTCGTGCTTTTAGTGATGATCATCCTGAAATTAAAAGAATAAAGGAGCTAGGTCTTACTTTTAAACCATATAATGAAGTAGTAGGGGAAATAACTAGAGAATTTAATACGATCTCAATTAGTGGTACTCATGGAAAGACTACAACAACATCTCTTTTAAAACATTTATTTACAGATACTATTGGTTGTAATTACTTTATAGGTGATGGAACAGGTCATATTGATATGAAAAATAAATTGTTAATAATAGAATCAGATGAATTTAACCGTCACTTTCTTGCTTATCATCCCACAACTGCTATCATTACTTGTATTGAACTTGAACATACAGAAATCTATAAAGATTTAGAAGATACTATAAAAACTTTTGAAAAGTTTGCAAATAAAGCTAGAAAGGTTATTGCAAATGGAGATGATGAAAATATCAGAAAGATTAACTTTAATAATGAAGTTATATTCTACGGTGAAGATAAATCTAATGACTATATAATTAAAAATATAAAATTAGAGACCACTGGTTCAAGCTTTGATTTATATAAAAAAGATGAGTTCATAGATACCTTTACAGTTCCTTTATATGGACATCATATGGTTATGAATACAGTAAGTGCTATTATTGAAGCCTTAAATGAAGGAGTTAGTAAAGAGAAAATTAAAGAGTTATTACCAAGTTTTAAAAATGCTAATCGTCGTTTTGCAGAGACTATTATTGGTAATACAATCATAGTAGATGACTATGCTCATCATCCAACTGAGATTAAAGTAACTCTTGAAGCGATTAGACAGAAGTATCCTGATAAGAAATTAACTGTTGTCTTTCGTCCTAATACTTATTCTAGAACATCACACTTTAAAAATGAGTTTGCAGAGGCTTTAAGCATAGCCGATAAAGTTTATTTAACACCAATTAAATGTGATAGGGAAAATCCAAGAGACTTTCCACCTATTAAGTCAGAGGATATAATAGAACTTATACCGGGTAGTGAATTAATAGATGATGATACTGTTAACAGAGTAGCAAAAGATAAAGATGGAGTAGTTGCCTTTATGGGATGTGCCACAGTATCTCACTTGATTGAAAATTTCACAAAAGCATTAGAAAATATTGAATAATTCAAAATAACTGTGATATACTATAATTGTCTAAAGAAATAGATGTGGATAACTCAGTATAAAACCGACTAAAGAGACGATAAGGGAGTATTGATGATTGTCATGTTCGTGTTGAAGACCTTTCCACTGGTTAGGGATCCTAAGAACTGACTATATACACCCACCTGTACATAAGTATAGGTTTTATCGTAGATCCAAAACTTTTCTTTGGACTTTTTTATTGCATTTTTTTAAAAAATAGTGTATAATATGAGAAACTTTTATGTGAGTGCAGAGTTATTTGTTTTGTGTTAATAAAGATTGTAAATAGACATTATAATATAATATTAAGTTATTAAGAATTTCAAAAAGTAGTAGGGAATGGTATATATGAAGATAACCAAAAGGGGATGAAGTTATGAGTAGAGAAAAAGTTTACAGTAGAGAAATTTTATTAAAACAGATTGCACTAATAAATAAATATTTTGATGATGAAGAACATATACCCTACAAGGAAGCCTTTAAAACTTTGATATTAGTAGGTATGACATCAAAAAAGAATGAAAAAAATAGTGTTTCTAAAGTTTCTGACTTAAAAATAAAACATAATTGTTATCATACATTACAACAATGTTATAGAACAATTTCTAAAGAAGTATCTTTCACTCTTATTAATAATATTACTGATGATAATGTTGCGATCATATTAGGTCAATTCGGAATTGTACAAAACTTAGAACAATATTTAGAAAAAGAAGAAGAAATTCCTTTGAATATATTAAATGAAATGAATAAAAGAACGGTTAAGAGTATTGGAGAAAGTGCTAAGACCTTTAAAAAGATAAATAAATAAAATACTTTAACTTCCTTTTTTTAACTAATTAAGTTATAATTTAAATAGGAAGTGTTAATAATAAGATTATAAAAAGTTAACATTTTTATAATCTTTTTTTAAGGAGGTTTATTATGACACCACATATTGAAGCTAAAAAAGAAGAGATTGCTGAAGTAGTTCTTATGCCAGGAGACCCACTACGTGCAAAATATATTGCCAAGAATTTCCTAACTGATTATAAATTAGTTAATAAAGTTAGAAATATGTTTGGCTATACTGGTTATTATAAAGGAAAAAGAGTAACAGTTTTTGCATCAGGTATGGGTATTCCTAGTATTGGAATATACTCTTATGAATTATATAAATTCTATGATGTAAAGAAAATAATTCGTATTGGTACTAGTGGCTCTTTTAATAAAAATATAAAAGTACTAGATGTTGTTTTATCAGAGGGAGTCTACTCTAAAACATATTTTCCAAAGTTATTAGATGGTAAGAATATAGATTTTATTAAATCAAGTGAGTCTTTAAATGAAGAAATTAAAAAGACTGCTAGTAATAAGAATATTCCTTTAAAAGTTGGTAAGACTATTACTAGTGATGTGTTTGATTTATATAGTAGTTCTCTTGATGAGTTTAAATCTAATTTCCCTGATGATGATTTCTTATCAGTAGAAATGGAAGCTTTTGGACTATTTTATATTGCAAATAAGTTTGGGAAAGATGCAGCATGCCTAATGACTGTTGTTGATTCCTTTTATGATGAAAAAAGTCTAACAAGTGAAGAGAGAGAACAATCACTTAATCAGATGATTACACTGGCTTTAGATTCGGCAATTATGTAGAAAGGT